>CAZPOZ010000480.1:0-3131 GCA_964588235.1 uncultured Planctomycetales bacterium | reverse complement strand
CACGACCGAGCGCACCGCGTTCCTGTGCCGCGACAAGCCGGCCATGAAGGAGGCGCTGCGCGCCGCCGGCGTGGCGACGGCCCGCTCGCTCGGGACCTCCTCCCCCGAGGAGGCGCGCCAGTTCGCCGCCACCGTGGGCTACCCGCTGATCATCAAGCCGCGCGCCGCCGCCGGCGCCTCGGGCACCGTGCGCGTGAACGATGCCGAGGCCCTGGAGAAGGCGATCCAGGAGTACGCCCTGGGCCGGGGCGGCTCGGCGGCGCTCGAGGAGTTCATCGAGGGACACGAGGGCTTCTACGACACGCTGAGCGTGGGCGGCCGCGTGGTGGTGGACTTCGTGTCGCACTACTACCCGGGCGTGCTGGAGGCCATGCGCACGCGCTGGATCTCGCCCATGATCGTCACCACGAACCGCATCGACGCCCCCGGCTACGGCTCCGTCAAGGCGATGGGCCGGCAGGTCATCGAAGCCCTGGGCATCGGCACCTCGGCCACGCACATGGAGTGGTTCTTCGGCCCCAAGGGGCTCAAGTTCAGCGAGATCGGCTGCCGCCCGCCGGGCGTGGGCATGTGGGACGTCTACAGCGCGGCCAACGACTTCGACCTCTACCGGGCCTGGGGCCAGGCCGTGACGCACGGCCACGTCAGCGAGGCGCCCTCGCGCCGCTACGCCGCCGGCATGATCAACCTGCGCCCCGACCGCGACGGGCGCATCGTCGGCTACGAGGGCGTGCAGCAGGTCTACCAGCGCTTCGGACCCCACATCCTCGACCTGCACCTGCCCCCCCCCGGCACGCCGACCCAGCCCGTGGAGGCCGGCTACATGGCCAACGGCTGGCTGCGCATGCGCCACCCCGACTACGACCGCCTGCGCGAGATGCTCGGCGAGGTCGGGCAGACGCTGAAGGTGCGGGCCGGCTGAGCCGGGACGCCCCAACCCGAGGACGCCCGATGCGCCTGGAACGTGAGGAGCTGCTGGACCTGGAGGCCCAGCTCCGGCGCACCTGGATCGTCACGGACGGCGGCGGCGCCTACGCCGCCGGCACGCCCCTGGGCTGCCCGGCGGCGCGCTCGCACGGCCTGCTCGTGGCCCCGGTCCCCGGGCAGGCGGCGCTCCACGTGCTCCTCTCCCGCCTCGAGGAGTGGTTGCACCTGCCGGGGCGCGCCCTGCCCCTGGCCACGGCGCGCTACCCCGGCGCGTTCCATCCGGGCGGGCACACGTACCTGGCCTCCTTCGAGCTGGTCCCCTGGCCCGTCTGGACCTGGCAGGCCGGCGACGTGGAGGTCACCCGCGAGCTCAGGCTCGCCCCGCCTGCGGGGCGGCCCGGGCGCGGGCACACGCTGCTCGTGCGCTACGCCCTGCGGGCGCCGCCGGCGGCCGGGCGCCGCCTCAGCGTGCGCCCGCTGCTCGCCTGCCGCGCGGTCTCCGAGCTCACCCACGAGAACCCGCACGCGCAGCGGCGCGTCGAGGCCTTCGAGCGGGGCTTCGAGGCCCGGCCCTACCCGGCGTTGCCGGCGCTGGCCGTCACGGTGGGGGGGGCGCCGGCGCGGTTCACGGCGACCGGCGACTGGTACCGGCGCATCGAGTACGCCGAGGACCTGCGCGCCGGGGCGGCGGCGCACGAGGACCACCTCTCCCCCGGAGCCTTCGAGGTCGAGGCCCCGGGCCGCGTGACCGAGCTGGTGCTGGCGGCGACGACGGGGCCCGCCGTGGAGGATCCCCTGGGCGCCTGGCGGGCGCTGGGCGCGGACGGGCAGCGGCCCGGCCCTGGACCCCGGGGGGCGCGGGGGGCGGCGCTCGCCCTCCACCGGGCGGCCGACGACCACCTGCGCGCCGACGGCGACGTGGTGGACGTCGTGGACCGGCTCCCCGGGGGGACGGTCTCGGCGCTGGCCCGCTTCGAGGCCCTGCCCGGGCTGCTGCTGGCCCGGGGACGGCTGGTTCAGGCCGGCGCCACGCTGCGGGCGCACGCCGCGGGCGTGCTCGCCCCCGTGGGGCAGGGCGACGGGCTGGCCAGCGACGAGCTGGGCCTGAGGCGCGCCGAGGCGCTGGCCTGGGCCGGCGCCGTCGAGCGCTTCTGCCTCGCGCCCGGCGCGCCCGAGGGGCTGCGCGGCGAGCTGCTCGCGGCCTTGGCCACGCTGGGTGCGCGCCTGCGCGAGGCGGCGAGCGGCGACGCCGAGGCCGGGGGCTCGGGCCTGCTCTCCGGGGCGTCCGCCCCCGGCCCCCGGCGCCTGGACGTCGCGCTCAACGCGCGCTGGGCCGGGCTGGCCGCCTTCCTGGCGCGGCGGGCCGGTCGGCGCGGCGGGCCGCAGGCCCGCGGCTGGGGCGCCACGGCCCGCGCCGCGGCCGCCGCGTTCCGCGCGCGCTTCGTGGACACGATCGCGGGCGGCCCCGTCACGGGCGCCCGCGTCGCCGGCGACCCCGTCGAGGGCGGCGTGCCGGCCTCGGCCTGGCACGACGGCGCCCCCGTGGCCTCCTTCGGCCCCGCCCTGGTCGAGGCCGCCGCCGAGCCCCTCGGCCCCCTCGGGGTCCCGGAGCGGCGGGCCGTGCTGGCGCGCGCCCGGGCCGAGCTGCTCACCCCCCGGGGCCTGCGCACGCTCTCGCCCCGGGATCCCGCCTACACCCCGGCTCCGCCTCCCTGCGGGGCGCCCGCGGGGCCCTCGCCGCGAGGCGCGGTGCAGGTCCGAGGGCTGGCGCCGTA
Source organism: uncultured Planctomycetales bacterium (assembly GCA_964588235.1). Classification (GTDB taxonomy): domain Bacteria; phylum Planctomycetota; class PLA2; order PLA2; family JAEUHO01; genus CAZPOZ01. Next base: position 429 of record CAZPOZ010000480.1, on the reverse strand, counting down.
CGTGGAGGCCCAGCTCGGCCTGCCGGGCGGGGCGGGTCCCGGGAGCCGCGCGCGCCTCGTCGGCCTGGTGGATCCGGCCCGGCACCTCGATGGGGGGCACGGCCTGCTGCACGTGGCCGAGGCCTTCGACGGCGACCCGCCCCACGCCCCCGGCGGCGCGGCGAGCGACGCGCGCGCGGTGGCCGCGCTGCTGCTCGCCCGCGCGCGGCTCGATCCCGAGGCCGCATGCGCGTCCTGACCCTGGGCTGGGAGCTGCCGCCGCGCATCGCCGGCGGCCTGGGCACCGCGTGCCTGGCCCTGAGCCGCGCCCTGGCCGCGGAAGGCGCGCGGCTCACCTTCGTGGTGCCCCAGCGGCACGGCGACGAGCCGGCCGACCACATGGAGCTCGTCGGCGCGCGCGACGCCACCGGCCGCGCCGACCCCCGCCTC
>CAZPOZ010000479.1:0-3137 GCA_964588235.1 uncultured Planctomycetales bacterium | reverse complement strand
GCCGGGCCGCCCCCTCCATGGGGTGGCGCAGCACGATGGCGTCCGCGTAGCGGGCCACCACGCGCACCGTGTCGGCCAGCGACTCGCCCTTGCTGCTGGAGGACATCTTCGCGTCGGCGAAGCCCAGCACGCCCCCGCCCAGCCGCTGCATGGCGCTCTCGAAGGAGAGGCGCGTGCGCGTGCTGGGCTCGAAGAAGAGCAGCGCCAGCAGCCGCCCGCGCAGGGCGTCCTGCGCGGGAAGGGCCCCCGGGGCCGAGCCCTCGAAGGCCTGGGCCGAGTCGAGCAGCCACAGGAGGTCGTCGCGCGACATGTCGTCGGCCGAAATCAGGCTGCGCCCGCGGAACGGGTTGAGCGCGCCCTGACGGTCCGGCCCGGCGGTCACGCGGCGGCCTCCTGCCGGGGGGCAGGATACGGGGGGCGCTGCCCGCCGGCCAGCGCCGGGCGCCCCGGGTGGTGTCCTGGTTCCGCCGGTCCGAAGCTCGAGGGGGATGGCGGAGGCCCCGTAGTCGCGCGCCGGCAGGTTCCGGGTAGACGGGCCTTGCCACCGACGCGCTGGATGGTGTGCGGAAGGCCCGCAGCGGCGAGGCCGCCCCCGCCGCCGCTTGCGGCGGCGCTGGCACGCGCCGGCCTACGGAACGAGCCGATGCGGGCCTGAGCGCCCCCAGCCCGGCGCGTCGCACGCGCGCAGGGCCAGCAAACCAGGAGACCACCGCGCCCCGCCGGCCCTTGCGGGGGGCCCGCGCCCCTCCTACCGTGGCGGCCACGCCTCCGGGAGCCCGCCTTGACCGTCGGTCGCCTCCGCCGCCTGACCCCGCTCCTCAGCCTGCTGCCCCTGCTCGTGGCGCCGGCCCTGCTGGGGGCCTGCTCGAGCCACCCCTACCGCGTCGAGGAGCGCGAGGTGCCGGTGCACGTCTGGCTGAGCGCGCCCGAGCTGGCCCGGGCCGGGGGCACGGTCGAGGCGCTCGTGTACGTGGGCTCGACCAAGGTCGTGGAGGGACCGGTGCGCGTCGAGGCCGGACGCCCCACCGTGGCCCTGCCCACGGCCTTCGTGCGCGCGGGCCCCGTGACCGTCTCGGCCGTGCTCGGCGGCGGCGCGGCGGCCGCGGAGGAGCGCGTGGAGGTCGAGGGCGAGACCTGGGTGCAGGTGCGTCTCGTCGGTCGCGGCGCCTCGCTGCGCGTCACCGAGGAGCAGCCCAGCCCCGACGGCCGCTGAGCGGCCAGGACGGTCGGAGGAGCGGCACGCCGCACGCGCCGCGCCACGGTTCTTCGGCGCGGGCCGGTGAGGGGGGCCCGATACTCGGGGCACCGGAGACGCGCCATGCCCCAGTTCGTCCGCAACCCGCTCACCGTGGACAACTACGACCCGGCCGAGGAGCAGACGCGGGTGGTCCTGCCCGACGTCGTGGTGGCCGGACGGCGGCTCAACCGGGCCACCGCCAGCGTGCGGCTGACGGCCCCCGTGGAGAGCCCGGCCACCGCCGCGGTTCGCAAGCGCTACGAGGAGCGCCTGCTGCCCTCGACGCTCGACGCCGAGGGCCCGGTGGTCGAGCTGGGCTGGCCCACCCACGGGCCCTTCGTGCTCGCCCCGCACGGCGTCTACTTCGACACCTACCTCGGCGTGGCCATGAAGCTGCTCGACCAGCATCACCCGCGCTTCAAGGCCATGGTCGAGCGCCTGATCGACGCCGACCTGCTGCTCCGGCGCGAGATCGCCACCGACGATTACCTCACGCGCCCCGACGACGCCGAGATCAAGACCCCCGCCGACCTGGCCGCCGCCTGGGACCGCGCGCTCGGCGAGCGCTGGAGCGCGCCGGGGGGCTGGAAGGCGTTCTTCTCGGCCAGCGGCACGGAGGCCATCGAGGCGGCGGTCAAGCTGTGCCACGAGGTGGCCTACAAGCGCTTCGTGGAGCGGCACGGGATGGCCACGTTCCGGCGCGTGCAGGCCGAGCTGGGCGTCGCCGAGCTGCCCTACTTCGAGGCCGACCCTGGGCTCCGGGACCACCCCGTCTTCGAGGACTACCCCTTCCAGCTGGTGGCCTGCCAGGGCGCCTTCCACGGGCGCACGCTCGGCTCGCTCGCGCTCACGCACAGCAAGCGCGCCCACAAGCTGGGCTACCCCCGGGCCTGGAACGTGCATCACGTGCCCTACAACGACCCGGGCGACCCCGTGCGCGCCCTCGTCGACCCGCGGGGCATCGCCGAGCTGTTGGCCGTGCCCGGCGAGCTGCGCCGCGTGCTGCGCGAGCAGCGCCGCATCCCCAAGGACCTCTTCGCCGGCTTCGTGGCCGAGGCCTTCCAGGGCGAGGGCGGCTACGTGCCGGGCGATCCGGGCTTCTTCGGCCGGGCGCGGCGCGTGTGCGACGAGACCGGCGGGCTGCTGGTCGTGGACGAGGTGCAGAGCGTGGGCCGTACGGGGCGCCTGCTGATGACCGAGCACCTGGGCGTCCGGCCCGACGTGGTGGCCACGGCCAAGAGCATGGTCATCGGCGTGACGCTCGCGCGCGCCGAGCTCTCGGCGCGCTGCCACGTCGGCTGGCACAGCAACACCTGGGGCGCCGGCCGCCTCTTCGACACGAACTTCGCCTGGGCCACGCTCGACGCGCTGCTGCACCACCGCGACCCGGCCTTCGGCGGGCTCTCCTACCTCGAGAACGAGGAGGTCAAGGGTCGTCAGCTGCGCCGGGGCCTGGAGCGGCTGGCCGAGAAGCACCCGCGGCTGGTGGCCGGCTGCCGCGGGCTGGGGCTGATGAACGCGCTGCTGGTCCGGCGCCGCTCGGAGTTCGTCAAGGTGGGCTGGCAGCAGGGGGTCAAGCTGCTGGGCTGCGGCTGGGCCGGCGAGGTGGCGCCCATCCGGCTGCTCGGCCTGGCCGACACGCTGGGGCGCGAGGTGGACGAGCTGCTGGCGGCGCTGGGCCGGGTGTGCGCCACGCTGGACCGGTGAGCGCCTCCCTGCCGAGGTCTGGCCTCCGGCCTGGAGCGCCGAGCAGGACCGGGGCCGCTCCTGGGCCCAGGCCGTGGAGGGGCACGCCGCCCGCTTCCCCGCGCAGCGGCCTCTGATCGAGGCCTTCGACCGCCGCTGGTGTGGCGAGTCCGAAGTTCCCTTGCCTTCGGCCGTTCGGCGCGTTGGGCTGGGC
>CAZPOZ010000478.1:0-3142 GCA_964588235.1 uncultured Planctomycetales bacterium | reverse complement strand
GCCTTCCGCTACCGGCCCAGCGCGCCGGTTCCTTGGGCACGGCCTGCAGAGGCCAACCACACGCCGTTCCGCGGGAGCGGTCTCGCCCTCCGAAGGACCCTACCCCCAACTGGGTGGCCATGGCTGTCAGGCGGGGAGTCGGGCGGCCCAAGGGCGCCCCAGAATGCAGGCGCGCCCTGCCCACCGCAACTTCGCGGTCGGCAGGGCGCGCGGAGGGTCGTCCGACGGGCGGGTGCCCGACGGCTCGGGGCCTAGCAGGCCGAGCTGTGCGAGCGCGAGCCCGAACGGCTGTGCGAGCGGCTGGCCGAGCGCGAGCCCGAACGGCTCTTCGAGGCGGACTTGCTCTTCGAGCCCGACTTGCTCTTCGAGCCCGACTGGCTGCAGGAGGCCGAGCGGCTCTTGGAGGCCGACTTGCTCTTCGAAGCGCTCTTGCTCTTCGAGGGCTGGAGGCACTTCGGCGGCTTGGGCGTGCAGCGGGGCGGGGGCGGGGGCGCGCAGCGGGGGGGCGGGGGCGGACGGCAAATGCCGCCGGCCTGGGCGCTGGCGCTGCTCAGCAGCATCAGGCTCGGAAGGGCGAAGGCCGCGGCGGTCACGATGCCCAGGCGACGCAGCGCCAGGGAGCGGGGGGCGAAGGGAACGCTCATGGGACGGAATACCCTCCTTCAGGGTGAGGCACGCCAAGCCCTCGGCGCGGATGCGACGAGCCCTGCCGGGTGCCGGGGCGGGGACCTTTGCAACACCCATGCCGCTGCCGTCCCCCCCCATTCCTTGCACCTGCACGGTCCGGAGCGTTCAGACGGCTGAACATCCCCCCCGAACGCCGTTGCGCGGTTTGCGCAGCCGCCCGGGCGGTCGCGGGGGGCCGGGCCCCCGATGGCAGCGCGGCGCCCCAACCCCGCCCGCCGGCCCGTAGGTTCGTGTTCGGCGCCGTGCGGGCGCCTCGGGGCCCCGCGCGGGGCTACCGCAGCTCGCGCAGCGCCTCGGCGAAGGAACGGTTGGCGGGGTCCAGCCGGGCCGCGGCCTCGTACGCACGGCGGGCCTCCTCGCGGCGGTTGCGCTCCTTCAGCTGGGCGCCGAGCAGGGCCCACAGGTCGGGGTCGGAGCCCTCCGTGCGCGTGCGGCGGTCCAGGGCCACGAGCGCGCGCTCCGGGTCGAGCCCGGCCAGGTGCCGGTACCAGCGCCGCGCCTCGCCCCAGGCCAGGGCCGACTCCAGGGCCTCCAGCGCCTCGGCGCGCCGCCCCGCCGCCGCGAGCGCCACCCCGTACGACCCGGCCGCCCCCGCGTCGTTGGGATGGTCGCGCACCTGGCGCTCGATCAGGGGCAGGGCGCGCGCGGGGTCGGTGGCCACCAGCGCAGCCTGCCAGTCGCCGTCGGAGGGGTCTTTCTGGAACGCGGCCGCGTACTGCGCGAAGGCCTCCTCGCGGCGCCCGCTGGCGGCCAGCGCCTGCGCGTAGCGGCCCAGCAGCTCGTCGGTGGCCGACGCGCCCAGCGACGACAGGCGCCGCTCGAGCACGGTCGCCGTCGCGGCCGGGTCGATGCCGATGGCCTGCTCGATCCAGGCCCCGTCCTCGGGGTCGTGCTCGTGGGCGGTGAGGAAGGTGCGCAGCGCGTCGTCCTTGCGCCCCGCCAGCAGGTACATCTCCCCCAGCGTGCCCAGGCGCTCGTCGTCCTGGGAGTCCTTGGCCCAACCGACCACGGCCTCGAGCCCGCGGGCCGGGTCGGCGCGCACGAGGTCCTTGAAGGTGCTCCGCCCGGGGCTGAGCTCGGCGGCCCGACGGTAGGCGTCGAAGGACCCGGCCTTGTCGCCGGCGTCGCGGCGCAGGTCGGCGAGCAGCGACCAGGCCTTGCCGTCGTCGGGGGCCGAGCGCAGCCGCGCCCGCAGGCGGTCCTCGGCCGCGGCCGGATCGACGCGCGCGAGCCAGCGCAGGAGGTCGGCGTCGCCGGGCCGCGCGGCCAGCGCGCGGGTCAGGAACGGCACCAGCTCGCGGTCCTGGCCCGTCTCGATCAGGAGCGCGCGCAGCACGCCCAGCGTGTCGGCGTCCCAGCGCTCGGAGCCCTCCAGGGCCAGCAGGGCGGCGGGCCCTTGCGCGGGATCGAGGCGGAGCAGCAGCCGGAGCAGCTCGGGCTCCGGCACCACGCGCGAGGGCAGGGCGCCCTTCACGAGCGCGAGCGCGCGCTCCCCCTGGCCGCCGTCGGCCAGCATCCGGCTCACCTCGACCACGTCGTAGGGCGCCTTGCCGCCGGCGTCGAGCAGGCGCGCGAGCAGCCGACCGGCCACCTCGGGCGGGAACTCGCGCAGCGCGGGCAGCAGCTCGTCCAGGCTCGAGCCCGCCTCGAGCGCGCGCAGGGCCACGCGCAGGAACTCGTCCTCGCTGCCGGCCACGGCCTGGAGCAGGGCCAGCGCCGCCAGCCCCCGCACGCGGGCGGCGCCCAGGCCGCTGCGCGCGCGCTCGAGCGCGCGCACGGCGCGCACGGCCTCGTCGGCCAGCCCGTCGCCGCCGGCGCCGGCGTTCGCGGCCAACGCCGGCCCGCCCGAGGAGCGCCCGGCCGGGGCGGGTTCGCCCGAGAGCCCGTCGGCGGGCGGCGCCTCCCTGCCGCCGAGCAGGTCGTGCCCCAGCCAGCCGGCGGCCAGACCCACCAGCAGAGCGAGCAGAGCGTGGCGCACGCGCGGACCTCCGGAGCCGGTGAGCCGCCCAGGCTACGCGGGCCCGGTCGGCCGGGCGCCGTCGGGTAGGCTCGTCGCCCGCGGAGGCGGTTCGTGCCCGGCGAGCATCCCTATCGGCTGGACTGGTCCGGGGTGACGCTGCTGGGGCACTTCCGCGTGGAGGGCCCGCTGGCCTCGGGCGGCATGGGCACCGTCTACAGGGCGGTCAACCTCACGCTGGGCCGGCCCGTGGTGGTCAAGGTCCCGGATCCCGCGCTGCTGGCGCGGCCCGGCTTCGCGGCCCGCTTCCAGCTCGAGGTCGAGCAGCTCGTGCGCTTCAGCCACCCCAACGTCGTGCCGATCCTGGCCGCCGGGGAGCACGAGGGGACGCCCTTCCTCGTGCTGGAGTACCTGGCGGGCGGCTCCCTGAAGGACCGTTTGGAGCGCGCGGGCGGCCGGCAGGCGCCCGACGAGGTGCTGGCCTGGCTCGGCCCGATC
>CAZPOZ010000477.1:0-3145 GCA_964588235.1 uncultured Planctomycetales bacterium | reverse complement strand
TGCGGCGCGCTGGAGCCGGGCGCTCAGGCCGCTTCCTCCTCCTCGCGCAGGCCGCGGGCGCGTCGTCGTCGTCATCGGCCTTCCGCTACCGGCCCAGCGCGCCGATGGCTCGGGCACGGCCTGCGGAGGCCCTCCGCACGCCGCTCCACATGGGGTGTCTCCCACGAAGGCGGGCCAGCGCTCTACCTTGGTGGCCATGGCGATGAACGGCGGCCTGTTCGTCTCCCGCGACCGCGCCCGGCGCTTCGCGCACCTGCTCGGCCAGGCGGCGCAGGAGCGGCGCCTGGCCTACCGCGGAGCCGAGGTGGGCATGGCCTCGCTGCGCAACGAGGCGCTGCCCCTGCTGGCCACGGCGGAGCGCGAGCTCGGCGCGAGCATCGACGACGTGCTCGCGCTGCGCGTGCGCGACCGCGAGCGCGGCTTCCTGGACGTGCCCTTCACCGTGATGGCCGAGGCGGTGCTCGACCGCGTCCGCCTGGCGGCCCGGGTCGAGCAGGCGCGCGTGGCCCGCAACGTGCCCGAGGCGCCGGCGCAGGCCGAGGTGCTCGCCCTGCTGGAGGCGGCCGACCGGCGCATCGCGGCCTTCTGCGCCTGCTACGACGAGAAGCGCCCGGTGGCGGCGCCGCGCGCCACCGACCTCGCGCGCCTGCTCCACGGGGTCGAGGCCGACGCGGCCTGGGCCCGCACGTTGCGCCCGCGCGAGGGCCCGGCGCCCTTCGAGGGGCTGCCGCCGGAGCTGGTCACCAGCGCCGAGGCGCTCGACGACCTGCTGCGCGCGGCGCGCGCGGCGCTGCCCGGCGCGTCGGGGCCCTGGCTCGTCGAGCGCGGCGCCGGGGGCCTGCGGCTGACCTTGGGCGTGCGCGCCGGGGCCGACCTCGTGGAGCTCTCGCCTCCGCCGCGGCTGGACCGCGCGGCGCGCGTGCTCAGCTTCGTGACGCCGACGCAGGCGAGCTGCCTGGGGCGGCCGGCGCCGCCGCCGCGGCGCGACTGGGGGGCCGACCCGGCGGCGCCGGCCCCGTCGTCGGAGCCGGTGCCCGAGCGGATCACGTTGCGCCTGCCCGACCCGGCGGCGGGGGGCGAGGCGCTGGCGGCGCTGGCGGGCGCGGGCGCAGAGGCCCGGCTCTCGCCGGAGGCCGAGAAGGCCGTGCGCGCGCTGATGGCCGCCCCGCCGCTGCCCGAGGCCGGCACGGCGCCGCCCGCGCGCGCGGCGGCGATCCTCGCGCTGCTGCGCGCGCTGGACGCCGAGCTGCTGCGCGCCCTGCTGCCGCGGCTCTCGGGCGGGACGCTGCGGGAGGCCGCGCGCGCGCTGCCGCGCGAGGCCTCGCGCAAGGCGCCGCTGCGCCACGACCTGCTGGCGCGCCTGGAGGCCGACGTGCCGGGCCTCCCGCGCTCGAAGGTGGAGGACGTGGTGGAGGACGTGACGGCGGGCAAGGCCGGACGGCGGCGCTGCGTGCCGCCCGACGCGGCGGTGCTGCTGGCCCTGTTCGGCCGGGGCCTCCTGGTGGGCGGCTTCAAGGCCGAGCGCGCGCTGGCGCTCGCCCCGTGGACCGACGAGGAGGCGCTGGGCGCCGCGCGCGAGCTGCTCGAGGTGGCCTCGGTGCGCCACGACCTCGAGGCGGGCCGGGGCGTGGAGGCCCCGGCGCTCACGCGCCTGGAGCGCGCGGCCGTGGCGGTGCTGGGGCGGCTGGGCCGGCTCGCCTGACGGGCGCGCGCCGGCGGAGCGCGCGACGGCCTACCCGTGCCCTGGGCGCCGGCGCCGGCTCAGGGGCCCGCGTCACCGCTCGGCCCGGCCGCCTGAGCCGGAGCGGCGACGGGAGCCAGGTCGACCGGTGAGCCCCCCAGGACGACGGGCGGCGCACCGCCGGGGCCGAAGTGCACCGTCGGGCCCTGATCGAACCACCGGACCACGCCCCCGTCGGGCAGCAGGTGGAAGGGCAGGGCGTACGGAGCCTCACCGTCGGCCCGCCGCGGGAGCGGCTCGGCGCCTGCGCCCGGCACCCGTACCGTCTCCCCGGGCTTCGCCGAGTAGAATGAGCCGGAGTCCGTCCCCCACCGAACCTGCTCGACGAGCAGGTAGAGCGTCGAGTAGAGCGCGCCCTGCGGCAGGTACGAGTCGTCGGTCTCCCCGGCGTCGAGACCGCGTCGGCCTGTCGAGCTGCCCTTCTCGGGGAGGTTCCGCGTCAGGCGGTAGCTGAAGAAGATCCGCTGCGTGTAGTTGTTGTACCAATCGACGTAGTACGCCGAGCCCGACGTCGGCGTCCGCAGGCGGAACTGCAGACCCGTCAGCTTCGAGAAGTTCGACCAGTCGTAGGTGGCGTTCATCTGACCGGCGTCGGTGTAGGTCATGATCCCCCACCACTCCCCGGTGCCCCCGCCACTGCCGCCGCCGCCACCGGTGCCACCGCCCCCCGTGCCGCCGCCCCCGGTGCCGCCCCCACCACCCGTGCCGTCGTCCTCCTCGTCGTCGAACAACCCGCCCCCGCCGCACGCCGCGAGGGGCGCGCTGAGCAGCAGGCAGAGGAGCAGGGCGAGCTTCGCGGGCGTCGGCGACTTCGCCATGGGAGGGCGCTCCAGGATCCGCTCGCAGGGGGCGGGGACGGGCTTCTACGAAGCGGCACCGATCCCGTCAAGCGCGAGGGCCTCGGGGACCGGCACCCGTGCAGATGGCGCTCGCCGACGGAAGCGGACGCCGGACTGCCGGTGCGGCCTGGGGCCGGGGCGCGGCCCCCCGGGGACCGCCGCCGGGCGGGGTCGGCTCAGGCCCCCGGGCCCGGGACGACGCTGAGGGTGACGTCCAGGTCGCTGCCCCCGGTGGCGTCGAAGTCGTGGGCCAGGCCGACGCAGGGCACGAGCACGCCCTCGCCCGGCGCCAGGGTCAGGCTCAGCAGCGGGCAGCCCGGGAACCGGGCGGCGAAGCGCGTCAGCAGCGCCAGCCCCCCGGCCGGCGGCGCCCCCCCCTCCTCCTCAGCCAGCAGCCCGGCCATGGCCGCCAGCGGCACGCTCCACACGATCAGCCGGCTCGGCCCCTCGCCCAGGTTGAGGTGCAGCGCCGCCAGGCCCGGCCCGCCCGCCCCGGACGGGGAAGCCTCGCGCTCGAGCAGCGCGCGCCCGGCGCCCGAGGTGAACAGCGGCGGCGCCGCGGCCG
>CAZPOZ010000476.1:0-3184 GCA_964588235.1 uncultured Planctomycetales bacterium | reverse complement strand
ATCGAGAGCACCAGCGCCGCGGCGCCCGGCGAGCAGAGCCGCTCGGCCGGCGGGGCAGCGCCGCCGAGCGACAGGCGCAAGGGCGCCCAACGCCCCCCGCGCGCGAGCGCCACGTAGGCTCCGAGCAGCTCGAGCGGGGTGACGTCGTCGGTGCCCAGGGCCAGGTCCACGGCCGAGGCGGCGTCGGGCGCCCGCACGTGGCGCAGCCCGGCGCGAGCGAGCGCGGCCGCGAAGGCGCCGGCGGGCAGGTCGGCGGCCACGCGCACCGCCGGCAGGTTCCAGGAGGCGGCCAGCGCCTCCGCTGCACGCACGGGGCCCCGCGCGAGGCCGTCCAGGTCGCGCGGCTCCCACTCGGGGCTCGACCAGGGGAGGTCGAGCAGGCGCGTGCCCGGGGCGAGCCGGCCCTCGTCCAGCGCGAGGGCCCAGAGGAAGGGCTTGAGCGTGCTCCCGGCCGAGCGCGGGCGCCGCGTCGCGTCCAGGCCGCCCGTGCGGGGGCCGCGCCCCCCCACCAGGGCGCGCACGAGCGGCTCGGGCAGGCCCCCGTGCTCCACCAGCGCCACGGCCAGGCCGTCGGGGCCACCCTCGGCCTCGACGAGCCGCTCCACCGCGGACTGGAGCGGCAGGTCGATCGCGGTGGCCCCCTCGCCGGCGGCGATCCAGGCGTCGGTGGCCCGGTCGGGGAACGCGGGCGCCACGAGCCCGAGCGGCTCGGCGAGCGCCCGCCCGAGCTCCTCGGCGCTGAGGCTCCCGCCGGCGTGCATCGCCGCGAGCACCCGGTCGCGGCGCCGGAGCGCGGCCGCGGCGTCCTCCCGGGGGGAGCGCCGCGCCGGCGCCGGCAGCAGCGAGACGAGCAGCGCCGCCTGAGCCGGCGTGAGCGTGGCGGCCTCCGCGCCGAAGAGCGCCCGCGCGGCCGCCCGCGCCCCGCGCAGGTTGCCGCCGAAGGGGGCGTGGTCGAGGTACAGGCGCAGGATCTGCTCCTTCGAGGCGTGCTCCTCGAGCTGCAGCGCGCGGAAGATCTGCACGAGCTTGCCCCCGACGCTGCGCGCCGAGGGCGCCACGAGCCGCGCGGCCTGCATGGAGAGCGTGCTGCCCCCTTCGCGGCGCCCCGCGAGCGCGCTCGCCGCCGCGCGCGCGAGCGCGCGCAGGTCCACGCCCGCGTGCTCGAAGAAGCGTCGGTCCTCCTGCGCCACCAGCGCCCGCACGAGCCAGGGGGGCAGCGGGCCGTCGGGCAGCGGCAGCGCCCGTTCCTGGTCGTCGGTCAGGCCCACGCGCAGCCAGCGCCCGTCGGCGGCCGTGACCACGGGCGAGGCGGGCGGCGCCCGCAGCGCCTCCTCCGGGAAGGGGTAGAGGCGGTCCAGGACGCGGTAAGCCGCCCACCCGAGCACGACGGCCACGAGCGCCGCCACGACCAGCCGTCGGGCCCAGCGCAGCGCGGCCCGCCCCAGGGCGGCGAGCCTGCTCACCGGCGCACCTCGAGCACGCCCCCCGCGTCGCCGCGCGCCCCCTCCCCCGGCGCGTACAGGGCCTCGAGCGAGACCGGAGGCACGGCGAAGCGGCCCACGGTCACCGCGCGGACGCGGTAGCGCAGCTCGAAGACCCCGTGGAGCGGCGCGGTGCGGAAGAAGAGCACGCGATCGTCGCGCGGCTCCACACGGTCGGGCTCGAAGCTGCCGCGGGCCGCCCGCGCCTCCTCCAGCTCCAGGCCCCCGGGCAGCACGTCGGTCAGCAGCAGGTTCGCGCTGCCCTCGGGCACGCGGCCCGTGAGCACGACGGTCGTCACGGCCCCCTGCTTCAGGCCGCCCTCGGCCCCCTCGATGCGCCGCTCGACCGACCAGCCCGGCGCGGCGCGGGCCGCCCCAGGGGCCCGCGGCACGCCCTCGAAGCGCACGACCACCGTGGCCGGCCCGTCGGCCTCCACGCGCGCGGGGCCCGCCGACCCGGGCCCCAGGTCGGCGCGCGCGGCGCGCTGACGGTCGAACGGCAGCGCGCGCCCGCCCACGACCAGCCGGCCCGCGGTGGCGCCCTCGGTGCGCACGCGCCGCGCCTCGAAGCGCGCCAGGGCCAGCAGCGCGGCGGCGTTCTCCTGCGTGGTGGTGCCGCGCGCCGAACGGGCGGCGCCGCGCAGCTGCTCCGCCAGCTCGGGGATGCGCGGGTCGTCGGCGCGGGCGGCCAGCAGCGCCTGGAGCAGCGTGGCCCGGGCGCGGAGGGGCGAGGCCAGCGAGCCGCCCTGCTCGGGGCGCACGGCGTCCGGGTCGTCGGGCCCTTCGAGCAGGCGCCGCGCGCGGGCGGGCTCGCCCAGCAGCACCAGCGCCGAGGCCAGCCAGGCGCGCTCCTCGAGCCGGGCGGCCGTGGGCAGCAGCCCCTCGACGTGCCCGGCGGCCGGCCGGCCGGCGCGGGCCAGCACGTAGGCGGCATAGGCCGAGCCCCGTCCCTCGCGCAGCTCGAGGTCCAGGTGGTCGAGCAGCGCCGCGAGCGGCGCCTCGGGGACGGCGCGCCCGCCGGCCCGCGCCTCGACCAGGAAGTGCGCCCCGTAGGCGCTGCCGAAGGGGTAGGGCGTGCTCAGCCCGGGCCAGGCGGCCAGGGCCCCCTCGTCGGTCTGCATGGAGAGCACCCGGTCGATGGCCCCGGGCACGGCGTCGGCGGGCGCCCCGCCCTCGGGCGCGCACAGGCGCGCCAGCTCGGCGAAGGCCAGCAGCGGGAAGGCCCGCGAGACCGTCTGCTCGATGCAGCCGTAGGGGTACTCGAGCAGCCGGTCCAGGGCCGGCAGCAGGTCCAGCGCGCCGCTGCCCCCCACGACGAGGCGGGCGCGCGCGGTCGAGGCCAGCACGTCGGTCGGGAGCGTCACCTCGAGGGTGCCGGCCGCCGGGAGGCGGCGCACCTCGTGGCGCACCTCCAACGGCGCGGCCGGCCGCACGGGCAGCTCGCGGCGGCGGACCACGACGTGGCCCGCCGCGTCGCGGGCGGTCACCGTGACGGCGGCCAGCCCCGGCTCGTCGCCCGCCCGCACCCGCAGGGCCGGCTCCCGCGCAAGCAGGGTGAGCCCCTCGAGCTCGATCGCCGTGGCCACGCCCTCGCCCCGCACCTCGAGGGGCACGACGAACTCGTCGCCGGGAGCCACCGCCCGCGGCAGGTGGACGGAGAGGCCCACGGGGCCGCGGACGACGACGTCGGCCCGGGCCGAGCC
>CAZPOZ010000475.1:0-3198 GCA_964588235.1 uncultured Planctomycetales bacterium | reverse complement strand
GCCTCGAAGCGGCCGGGCGGCTCCTTGTAGAGCACGCGGTCCTGCCAGGTGTCGGCGATCGTGTCGCCGCCGACGACGAACGGCGCCAGGCGGGCGAGGGCCTCCTGGCGGCCGTAGAGCGCGCCCATGCCCGTGGGCCCGAGGAGCTTGTGGAAGGAGAAGGCGAGGAAGTCGCACTCGAGCGCGCCCACGTCCACGGGGGCGTGGGGCACGCTCTGGGCGGCGTCGAGCACGAGCCAGCCGCCGTTCTGGTGGACGCGGCGGGCGAGGGCCACGAGGTCGGCGTCGGGGATCGTGGTGCCGTCGAAGTTGCTGGCCTGGCCGAGCGCGACGACCTTCGTGCGGGGCGTGAAGGCGGCCAGCGCGCGCTCCAGGGAGAACGACCCGTCGGGGGCCAGGTCGAACACGCGCCGGGCGACGAGGGACGGGTCGCCCGCCCGGGCGCGCAGGCGCCGTTCGGCCTCGATCCAGGGCACGAGGTTGCTGTTGTGCTCGCGCTCGCTCTGCAGGATCTCGTCGCCGGGCTCCAGGGGCAGGCCGTGGGCGACAATGTTGAGGGCCTCGGAGGTGTTCCGGGTCCAGACGATCTCCTCGGGGCGGCGGGCGTTGAGGAGGCTGCGCACCTCGTCGCGGGCCTGCTCTTCGTGGACCTTGAGCTCTTCGGCGAACCAGTTGTGGACCCGTTCGGCGCCCTGGGTCCGGCCGCCGCCGCAGGTGGGGAACTGCTCGTAGTACTGGGCCATGGCCTCGAGGACGGGCCGGGGCCTGAGGGTCATGCAGGGGTTGTTGAGGTAGATGGGCGGCTTGCCGTTCCGGCGCCGCGCGAGCGGCGGGAAGTCGCTCCGGAGCCCGGCGAGGTCCCGACCGGCGGGGACGGGGGAGCCGGGCCCGGACGGGCCGGGACGCGGGAGACCGGGCTCGGGGCGACCGGGCTCGGGGGCGGCAGGGGCGTTCGCGGCCATGGGCAGGGCAGGATAGCGGGCTCAGCCGCTCCCGCTGCCTGGCGCCCGCGGGCCTACGGCGCCCCCCGGCGCGCGAAGATCTTCGTCCGGTGGTGCTCGAGGTAGGTCGCCCCGGGGCGAACGGCCCCTGCCGGAAGGGCCAACACCGCGCGCAGGTGGGAGGGCCCGAAGGCGGCCAAGGCCGGCGCCTCCCCCTCGATCCAGGTGCGCAGCACCGGTGCCGTGTGCACCCGCAAGCCCCCGTTGACCGTCAGCAGCCCTTGGTCGAACGCCGCGTCGTGGTTGGGGCAGGCCGCGATGCCGTTGGCCACGTCGAGCCGTTCGCGGCCGCTCGAGTCGCGCCAGGGCTTGATGTGCGAGGCGCGCAGCAGGGTCACGCCCCCTCCCGGGGGCGGGCCCAGGCCGCAGAAGCCGCAACGCTGCTCGAAGTTCCGCAGCACGTTGCGCGCGAAGATGTGCTGGCCCAGGCGCGCGCGCTGCTCGACCATGCGCTCGGTGGCCGCCTCGGCCAGGCCGCCCGCCTCGCGCCAACGCCCGGCCAGGCCACGCTCCTCCGACAGGGCTTGCCGGAGCTCGGCCGGACCCAGCTCGTCCTGGCCCAGCAGGGGTTCGCCCGCGGCTCCCCCTTCCTCGCCCCACAGGTCGGGCAGCCGGTCGGGCCCGATCCCGACGCGGCGCGCCGCCTCCCGCACGACTCGGCCGAGGGCGTCGGCGCGCTCGGGGCGGCCGACCAGCTCGGCGTAGAGCGCCACCTCGTAGCGGCCCGCGTTCGGCTGCGACCCATCGAGGTTGAGCATCTTGCGCAGCAGCGACGACGGACGCCGTCGGACGAGCTCGCCGATGCGCAGCACCTCGGGGGGCAGGCGGTCGAGGTTGCGCCCGCCGAACGCCCGCGGCGAGACGAACCAGAACAACCGGAACGCGGTCAGGACCTCGACGGGGAGGAAGGCCTCCTGACGCTTGCGCGCCCCGGGCATGCGCCGAACCAGGACGCGTCGCCACTGCGCCTGCGCAGCGTCGGGCCCCAGCTTGAGGTAGTCGTCGAGCCCCGCAGCCACGGACGCAGTGTATCCCCCGAGCGGGCCGCCTCGGCGCTATCCTCCCCCCATGCGCACCCGTCCTCCGGCCACGACCCGCCGTACGCCCCGGGGCTGGGCGAGCGCCGGGCGGGCGGTCTGCCTGGGAGGCCTGCTCGCCACGGGCCTCGCGGCCGAGCCCCCGGCGCCGCCGCCCGTCCTCGAGGTGCCCGTGGGCCTGCCCGTGCAGATCGACGGGCTGCTCGCCCCCGGCGAGTGGAAGGACGCGGCCTCGGTCACGCTCGCCCCCGGCGGGATCAGCCTGCGCCTCAAGCAGCACCGCGGCACCCTGATGCTGGCGCTGAGCAGCGACCGGCCCTGGCCCCGCGGCACGCACCTGCTGCTCCTCTCCGCGCCCGACCTGCCCGAGTCCAACGCCTTGGCGCCCGCCGCCGTGATGCTCGACTACGAGCCCCTGGACCACACCCGGCCGCACCTGCTCGTGCGCGCCGGCGGCGCCGACGCCGCCCCCGAGCGGGCCGAGGGCTTCGTCCTGCGCGCCTCGCTGCACGGCGCCACGACCAGCCTCGAGCTGGCCGCCCGCCTCACGGCCCTGGGGCTCGAGGGCCCGGCGCCCGGCGCGCGCCGCTTCTGCGTGGCCCTGACCCGCGCCGTGGGCGAGGCCACCGCCACCTGGCCCGCGGGCCTGGACCTGGGCGCCTCCCCCGGTACGCCGCCGCCCGACCTCCTGAGCAGCGCCCGCTGGGCGCGCCTCTCGGGCCTGGCCGAGGCCGACGGGCCCGGGGCGATCTCCAAGGCCGACTGGGCGGCGCTCAAGGACGAGGACGCGCGCCTCACCGAGGCCGGCCACCTCGCCCACACGCAGGCCTTCGAGCTGCTCGAGGAAGGCGGGCGCAAGGTCGAGAAGGAGGACGCCCGCATCCAGCGGGAGGTGCTCGACCGTTTCGCCTTCATCGCCGCGCGCGAGCCCCTCGACCGCTACGACCTGCTGGTCAAGGGGCAGGTGCTGCGCCTGCTCAACCGTTTCGAGGAGGCCCTGGCCACCTTCGAGTCGCTGGCGGTGGTACGCGACGGCGACCTGAAGGCCTCGGCCGCCTACGAGCGCGCGCGCGTGCTCCAATCGCTGGAGCGCCACGAGGAGGAGGCCGAGGCCTGGCGCGCCGCGGCCGCGCTGGCCGCGCCCGACGGCCGCGACCGCT
>CAZPOZ010000474.1:0-3199 GCA_964588235.1 uncultured Planctomycetales bacterium | reverse complement strand
GGCCCGGCCCACCGGGCCTGCGAACGCGTGGTCGCCCCGGTCCGTGGTCCCGAGCTCGAGGAAGGCGAGCAGAGCCAGCGCGGTCACCGCCACGTCGTGGTCGGGCGCACCCTCGATCCGACCTTCGGGGCGCTGGTGGGCGGCCAGCCACCCGAGGGCCCGCTCTGCGGCATCGTCCCGGGGGCGCACGCGGGCGCCCCGCGCGGGGCCGGGCGCAGGCTCGGGCAGGTCGTCGAGCGCCTGGGCGCCCAGCCCCCCGCGGGTCGGGGGGGACGACGGCGCCCCCCCGCCGCAGCCCGGCGCGGCGAGGAACAGCAGGAGGGCGACGGCGCGGGCGAGGTCCATGAGCCCCTCCGCGGGGGGCGACCCCGCGTTGAACGCGGCGCCGCCGCCGCGGTTCGCAGGCCGCGGGCCGGGTCCCGTTCCGCCGGGGCCGGTCGGGGGGCAGGGGCCCGTGGGGTCAGCGCGCGCGCGCGGGCCGCCGGCCGAAGGCGCGCCGGAGGTGGCGCACGGCGTTGGCGAAGGGCAGCCGTCCGTCGGGCACCGCGGGCGCCGTGCCGGCATGGAAACGCGGGCTCTGCCAGGGGAACTGGTTGCGCTCGGGGTGCGGCATCAGCCCCAGCACCCGCCCCGTGGGGTCGGTGAGCCCGGCGACGTCGTCCACGCTGCCGTTGGGGTTCCACGGGTAGCGCGCCGGGACGTGCCCGTCGGGATCCACGTAGCGCAGCGCCAGCTGGCCGGCCGCCCGCAGCGCGTCGAGCGTGGGACCGTCCTTGGCGAGGAAGCGGCCCTCGCCGTGCGCGACCGGGCACTCGATCCGGTCCCCGCGGGCGAAGAAGGCGCTGTCGGCCGTGGCCTCGAGGGTCACCCAGCGGTCCTCGTAGCGGTTGGAGACGTTGGCGGCCAGGGCCACGTCCTGCTCCGTGCGGCCGTCCAGCGCCGGCAACAGGCCGGTCTTCACCAGCACCTGGAAGCCGTTGCAGATGCCGAGCACGATGCCGCCCCGGTCCACCAGTCGGCGCACGCGGGGCAGGAGCCGGGCCCGCACGAGGGCGCCCAGCACCGTGCCCGCCCCCAGGTCGTCGCCGAAGGAGAAGCCGCCGGGGATCACCAGCCCCTGCACGCCGTCGAGCAGCCGCGGCCGCGCCAGCAGCGCGTTCACGTGCACGGCCTGGGGCTCGGCGCCGGCCTGCTCGAAGGCGTGGGCCGTCTCCCGGTCGCAATTCGTGCCCGGGGCCCGGAGCACCAGCACCCGGGGGCGGGGGCCGCCCGCGACGGACCTGCGGGGGAGCGGGCTCATCGGGTCGTCTCCGGGGCGGGGGCAGGGGCGGAGGCCGGGGCGGGGTCGGCCTCGTCGGCGGCGCCGGTGCCGAGCGTCAGGGCGCTGCGCCAGGCCGCCCGCAGGTCGGCCGTGGAGGACGCCACCACGTCGTGCCCGCCGTGCCGCGAGCGGATCCGCAGCGCCGGCTCGGCGATCACCTGGCCGAGCACGCCGTGGGGCACGCGGACGCGTTGGAGCGCCGCCACGACCTCCGGCAGGCGCTCCGGGGGCACCTCGAGCAGGAAGCGCGTGGGGCTCTCGCTGAAGAGCAGGCGCACGTCGCCGAGCGCGCCGCCCGCGGGCACGGCCCCCAGCTCGAGGGCCGCCCCGAACGGCGAGGCGAAGGCCATCTCGGCCGCCGCCACGGCCAGGCCGCCCTCGGAGAGGTCGTGCGCCGCCCGCACCCAGCCCTTGCGGATCAGGCCCGCCACGGCCGCGAGCGTGCGCGGCGCCTCGGGCGCGACCCGGGGCACGTGCGCCCCCAGCACGCCCTTGAGGCGGTACCAGTGCCCCCCGCCCAGCTCGTCCTTCGTCAGGCCGACGAGCAGCAGGCGGTCCCCCGGGCGTTTGAGGTCGAGGGTCACCGTGCGGCGCACGTCGGCGATCACCCCCAGCGCCGAGATGAGCAGCGTGGGCGGCACGACGATCAGGCGCCCGTCCTCCGTGCGGAACTCGTTGTTGAGCGAGTCCTTGCCCGAGATGAAGGGCGTGCCGAAGAGCAGCGCCGCGTCCCGGCAGCCCTCCGCCGCGCGCACCAGGGCGCCCAGGGTCTCGGGCCGCGCGCAGGAGCCCCAGGTGATGTTGTCCAGGATCGCGATCCGCCGCGGGTCGGCGCCCACGGCGACGGCGTTGCGCAGCGCCTCGTCCACCGCGAGCAGCGCCATGACGTGGGGGTCGAGGTCGCCGTAGGCGGGGTTGATGCCGTTGGACAGCACCAGGCCGCGGCGGCTGCCCAGCTTGGGCGCGATCACGGCCGCGTCCGAGGGCCCTTCGCCCGGGCCCGCGAAGGCGCGCACGACGGCGCCGGCCTGCACCTCGTGGTCGTACTGGCGCACGACCCACTCCTTGCTGCCGATCTGCGGCATGCGCAGCAACGCAGCCAGGTCGCCGTCGTAGGCGGGCTTGCCCAGCACCGTGGGCTCCTCGGCCACGGGCGGCGCGTGCACGGCCTCGCGGGTCACGCGCGGCAGGCCGTCGTGCAGGAAGTCCATCGGCAGGTCGCACAGGCGCGTGCGGCCGTGCCGCACCCGCAGGCGGCGGTCGCGGGTGAAGCGGCCCAGCGCCACGGCCTCCACCCCCTCCGAGGCGCACAGGGCCCGGAAGCGCGGCCAGGCCTTCGGGGGCACGGCGGCCACCATGCGCTCCTGCGCCTCGCTGATCCAGATCTCGTAGGGCGCCAGGCCCGCGTACTTGAGGGGCGCGCCCGCCAGATCCACGTCCGCGCCGGTCTCGGCGCCCATCTCGCCCACGGCGCTCGAGAAGCCGCCCGCCCCGCAGTCGGTGACGGCGTGGAACCAGCCGCGGTCGCGCGCCTCGAGCAGCACGTCGAGCACCTTCTTCTCGGTGATCGCGTCCCCGATCTGCACGGCCCCCGAGGAGACCCGCTCGCTCTCCGCGTGCAGCTCCTCGCTGGAGAAGGTGGCGCCGTGGATCCCGTCCCGCCCCGTGCGGCCCCCGAAGGCCACGATCACGTCGCCCGGCCGGGCCGCCTTGGCCACGAAGCGGCGCGGGATCAGCCCCACGCAGCCGGCGTAGACCACGGGGTTGCCCACGTAGCGCGGGTCGAACACGATCGCGCCGTTCACCGTGGGGATGCCCATGCGGTTGCCGTAGTCGCGCACGCCGGCCACGACGCCCTTGAGCAGCCGCAGGGGCGGC
>CAZPOZ010000473.1:0-3204 GCA_964588235.1 uncultured Planctomycetales bacterium | reverse complement strand
CGCGAGCGGCGCGAGGACGTGCCGCTGCTCGTGCAGCACTTCCTCGAGGAGATCGCCGCGGAGGGCGGCGCGCCGGTCAAGTCGGTCAGCGAGGACGCGCTGCGCGCCCTGATCGCCTACCCCTGGCCGGGCAACGTGCGCGAGCTGCGCAACGAGGTCCTGCGCGCCGCGGCGCTCTCCGACCGGGTGATCGTGCCCCTGATCCTCTCGCCGCAGATCCGCGGGCGGCAGGAGGCTCCCCGGCCCGTGGAGGGCCTGGGCAAGAAGCCGCTCAAGGAGATGGTGCGCGAGGTCAGCGAGGATCTGGAGCGGCGCGTGATCGGCGAGGCGCTGCGCCAGTGCCGCGGCCGCAAGTCGCAGGCAGCCCGGCTCCTGGGCGTGTCCAGGCCCACCCTGGACGCCAAGCTCGAGGCCTACGGCATCGCCGTGAGCCGCGAGTAGGCCCCGACCCCGCTCCCCGGCCTCGCCGGCCGCGCCGTGAGCCAAGCGCGCTTGGCGGTCGGGGCAGGCCGGTTTGACGTCGGTTGCCCGAGGCAGGCCGCGCCCCCGTGGCGGATTCAGGAGCGCCGCCGGAAGTGCTTCAACGTCAAGGGGTTGCAACCCTGACCCCTGGCGCAATCCGGGCCGGCGCGGGTGCCGGGGCGGCACGGCGTTTGTTCTCGGGCCAGGGGTCCCCTGGGAGCGCCTGATGCACCTCGAGATCCGTTCGCCTGACGGGACCCACCGGCGCCTGGAGCTCACGGGGCCGACCGTGGTGGGCCGCGGGGACGACTGCGACCTCCAGCTGCTCGAGGTCAAGGCCTCGCGCCGGCACCTGCGCATCGCCCGCGAGCCCGGCGAGCCCTGGGTGCTGGAGGACCTCGACTCCTCCAACGGCACCTTCCTGGGCGAGGGCCGGGTGCTACGCGCCCGCCTGGCCCACGGCGACGTGGTGCGGGTAGGCGACACGCTGCTCGTGGTGGACGACCCGCCCCCGGCCGGGCTGGTGGGCGGACGCCTCGCGCTCAGGATCGTCGAGCCGTCGCCGGGAGGGGCGCCGGCCGAGGCCGTCGCGGAGGCGCCGCCGGAGGCGGCCGTCCCCGCGGCCCTTCCGACCGCGGTGGCCGCACCGCGCGTGCGGCCGCTCGACCTGCGCACCTTCGGCCGCGCGCTGGTCTTCGCCGTCGTCGGCCTGCTGGCCGTGGCGGCGGTGCAGCTCACGCTCGGCGCCCGCGCCGGGCGGGCCGTGGAGGAGACCCAGGCCCGTCGCCGGCTCGAGGAGCTGCTGGCCAAGTCGGACGTGGACGCGCAGGCCTTCGAGCGGCTCTCCTCCGAGTGGCTCGCGGCCTTCCCCCGCTCCCCCGACCGCCCGGCCCTCGAGCGGCACCGGGAGGCCGTGCGCAGCCGGGGCGCGGCCCGCGCGCAGGCGCGCGGGCGGCTCGAGTCGCTCATGCAGCGCCTGGGCTCGCTGCCCGAGGCGCGCGCCCGCGCCGAGCTGCTCGACCTGGCCCGGCTGCTGCCCGACGACCCCTCCCTGGCCGAGCAGGTGCGCCTGGCGCTGGTCGAGCTCGACCGGCGCCGCTCCGTGGCCGAGCGGGTCGCGGCCGAGCAGGCGCTGGAGGAGGCCGGGCGCCTGACGGCCGCCGGGCTCCCGGGCGCAGCCCAGCGCCGCCTGAGCGCCTTCCGGGCCTCCCGCGCGCACGTGGAGGCGGGCCTCCTGGCGCGCCTGGCGCAGGGGGAGGAGCAGGCGGCGGCCGCCGTGCGGGCGCTGGCCTCCGCCACGTTGGCGGCCGCCTCGGCCGAGGCCGACGCCGGCAAGCGGCGCGCGATCCTCCAGGCGGCCTGGCCCGGCCTGGCCGGCGCGGCGGCGCAGGCCGCCATCGCCGACGCGCTGCGCTTCGCCGCGCAGCGCCGCCGCGCCCCGGGGGAGCGTCCCGGCCCCGGCACGGGCCCGACCGTCCCGGAGGGCGGCGAGAAGCTGCTGGCCGAGGCGGCCGAGGCCGAGCGCCTGTTCGGGGCGCGCCGTTGGGCGCAGGCGCGCAGCGCCTTCGAGGCGCTCTCGGCGCGGCCCGAGGCGCCCGCGCTGCTGCGTGCGGAGTGGTCCCGGCGGCTGTCCGACCTCGAGCGCGTGCAGGGGCTGGTCGACGCGCTGGCGGCCGCCGTCGCCGCCGGGCCGGCCCCGGTCCGGCGCCTCTCGGCGGGCCCCGTCACCGTCGTGGCCGCCGACGCGGCCGGCCTGCGCTGGAAGGTGGGGGAGACGGCCACGGCCAAGGCCTGGCACGAGCTCGAGGCCGACGACCTGCTGCCCCTGCTGACCCCCCCGGCGCCCGAGCGGGCCCAGCGCCTGGGCCTGGCGGTGCTGGCCGCCTCGCTCAGCCGTCCCGAGGCCCTGCTGCAGGCCCTCGTGCCGCTGTACGCCGCCGGCCCGGCCGGGGCCGAGGTGGACGCGCTGGTGGCCCGGCTGCTCGAGGGGCGCGCCGAGGCGCCGGAGGGCGGCTACCGGCTCCACCAGGGCGCGCTCGTGGACCGGGCGGGCTACGAGCAGCGCCTGGAGCAGCAGCGGCTCACGGCGCTCGAGGCCGAGGCCCAGGGCACGCTCGCGCGGCTGGAGAAGGAGCCCGCGCTCAAGAAGCTCGAGCGCCTGCGCGAGGCGCGCGCCGAGCTCGACCGCCGGCGGCAGCACGCCCTGCTGGCGATCTTCGACGAGAAGCACTACCCCTACCCCTACGCCCGGGGGCAGCCGCCTTACACGATCGTGCAGGCCGAGATCGACCGGCGCGTCGCGCGGGTGCAGGAGCTCTGGGACGGCGACGACCAGGTCAAGCTCTCGCGCAGCGGCACCGTGGGCCGGCTGGCCGACGAGGTGGGCGCGGCCGTGCGCGAGCTCGAGCAGAAGGGGCGTGACGTGCGTGCCCTCAAGGCCGGGCTGGCCCGGATCGAGCCCTACCTCACGGGCGAGACGATCCGCCTGCGCGACTTCTGGCTCGACCCCGGCGAGAAGCGGCTGCTCGACTACAACCGCTGGGTCGTCGAGGTCTACAACCCCGCGCAGACGGCCGTGGCCACGGAGGTCGAGCGCCGGCAGGTCGAGATCACCAACGCCTACCGCGCCCTGCTCGGGTACACCCTGGCCGTCGCGCCGGGCGACGCCGCCTACGAGGCCATCGACGACGCCAACGTGGCCCGCGTGCTGGACGCCGGCCAGGTCGTGCCCGGCTCGGTGGT
>CAZPOZ010000472.1:0-3215 GCA_964588235.1 uncultured Planctomycetales bacterium | reverse complement strand
TCTTCCTTGCCCCCGGCCCGATGCCGCGAGCCAGGACGGGCCGTACGCGGGGAGGCGCATCCCACCTGCCCTCAGCGCCTCCTCCGAGGGAGAGTCCGTCCCCTGGCGGCGCGCGCTTCACGCAACATGCGGGCTAGGGACCCGTCGAGCCGACCCCAGGGGAAGGCATCCCGCCCAGGGACGACACCCCAGGGGCGCCGCCGGAGCAGATGCGCTTGCCCAGCTGTGCCCAGCATCCCGGACGCGAGTCCGATCTCCCCCCCGGGGGGGGATAGCTCGGCATGCGCCCCCCAGACCAACCCTCGCGCCGCAGACCCCCTGTTTCCCGGGAAACAGCCCGTCCGGGCGCGCGTCGGGAGCGAACGCCGCGCATGGCAGGTTCGGCGGCGCCCCGGGTGGGGGCGGCGCCGGGGCCGTCGCGCACGACGAATCCGCCCTGCGACCTCCCTGCGTGTACAACCGGACCGACTGAGTCCTGCGGCCTGATCGCCCCCCCTCCCCACCGGAGCTGAGTCCACCGATGGCCCGCCTCGCGTGGCTGACGTTGGTCGCAGGCCTGCGCTCGAGGTCCCTGGTGCTCCTGGCGCTGACCGGCGTGTTCGTGCTGCTCGCCGGGCAGGGGTTGTCGATCCTGGCCTTGGGGGGAGAATCGATCGACCCCACCGGCTGGGTGGGGGCCACTGCGTTCACCTGGGGGTCCTTGGCCGCGCTGCTGCTGCTCCTCAGCGTCACGGACGCGGACAGCCGTTCGGCCTTTGCTTGGGCCGCCCAACAGACCGGCCCCGGATCGGTCGGATGGCAGGTGGCGCGGCTCTGGGGCGCCTGGGGGGCCGGTGCCGCCTGCTCCACGTTCCTCCTGCTCAGCGCCGTCCTCCTGTTGGGGACCGCGCCAGATGGAATGTACTTGTATCTAACAATCATATGCGCGATCCTTCCGGTCTGCGCCTGGGGCTGCCTCTGGACCCGACTGACCCGCAGCTCCACCGCTGCACTGGCCCTCACCCTCCTCGTCTTGCTCTTGGGGCATCTTCCGTGGGGGGCTGCGGGGTGGGCCGGGGAGTGGGGGACCGGGTGGGGGGGCCGCGCGTTGGGCGCGCTGCTGCCCCGGCCGCCCACCGGCACGGGGGATCCCCTTCATGCCCTCTTGGGGGCGCTGGGGCTGTTCGGCTTCGCGCTGGCTCTCCCTCCCGTCTTGCGGAGTCCGGCCTGAACGCAGGGGCGCTGCGCGCGGCGGACCGGCCCGCTCCAGAGGGTCGGCCCCCCGCGGAGCGCTGCTTTTCCTGCCGCGGGGGCCCCGTCTCGGGCGAGCATCCCCGGCCGCGCCGGCCTCTCGATCGGCCGGGTTGCATCGGAGCGCGAACAGGTTGCGGTACGGCATCCTCGGGGACATCCACTCCAACCTCGCGGCCTTGGAGGCCGTGGTCGCAGCCCTGGAGGCGGCGCGGGTCGAGCGCTACCTGTGCTTGGGCGACCTGGTGGGTTACGGGGCCGACGCCGCCGCGTGCGTCGCGCGGGTGCGGGAGCTCTCCCCGCTGATCGTGGCCGGCAACCACGACTGGGCCGTCGCCGGTCGGCTGGGCCTGGACTTCTTCAACGCGCCGGCGCGCGCCGCGATCCTCTGGACCCGGAAGGTCCTGCCCCGCGAGGAGCAGGAGTGGCTCGGCCGCCTCGAGCTCACCGCCGTCGAGGGGGACCTCACCCTGGCCCATGGCACGCTCAACGAGCCGGCGGCGTTCGACTACCTGCAGGCCCCCTACGACGCCTACCTCTCGTTCCAGCGGTTGACGACGCCCCACGCCTTCGTGGGCCACAGCCACATCCCGATCACCTTCGTGGACGGACCCACGATCACGTACAGCGTCGAGCAGCAGGTCGAGCTGGCCGGGAGGCGCACGATCTCGAACGTGGGCAGCGTCGGCCAGCCGCGGGACGAGGATCCCCGCGCCGCCTGCGGCGTGCTGGAGGACGGCCGGCTGCGGATCCTGCGCGTGCCGTACGACGTGGAGCGCACCGCGGCCGCGATCCGCGCGGCGGGCCTGCCCCCCTTGCTGGCGGAGCGCCTGCGCCTGGGGCGCTGAGCGCGGCCGCGTCCTCCGTCAGAGCAGCGAGGCGGCGGTCGCGCGCTGCGAGCCCCGAGCCTTCTTCAGAGCGTGGATGGGGATCTGCTTCGCCCGGCTGCGCCCCAAGCGGAAGGCGCGCACCACGTGGCGGCCCGTCGTCCCCTTGCCGACGACCACGTGCACGTAGGGGCCCACGCCCTCGGCGTGCGCTGCCCGCATGCCCTCCTCGTCGAACATGCCGGGCCACGCCGGGCCGTCCAGGTGCACGTGCCAGTAGCCGACCACGTCGTGGCCCTGCTCGCGGGCCGTGCGTCCGCCCGCCAGGATGCTCTCGGGCGTGAGCTGGAAGCCGCGCTCCGGGCTGGGGTGGGCGTTCTTGAGCGGCATGAGCTGGAGCACCTCGGCCCCGCGAGGCACGTGGTAGCCCAGCAGGAGGCCGCAGGGCTCGGCGCGCTCGGTCGTGCGCGCGGCGGCGAGCAGCTGGGCCACGACCTGAGGCGAGATCCAGACGTCGGACGAACGCATCGGACGGCTCCTGACGGCCCCCTCGGTCCCGTGCCGACGACCGTCGGTCCCGAGCAGGACGGACCAGCCGGGAACGCTAGCATGGCGGCCCGGGAGCGCCATCTGCGCGGAGGCCCCCGGCCCGCCGGGACCGGCCAAGGCACCGGCGGCGAGCCCGCCCGATCCGATCCGAGCGAGGAGCCCATGGACCCCACACCCGCCACCGTCTTCCGCTTCACGGCCGAGGGCGTCGACCTCGAGTTCTCGGGCACGGAGGCGTTCGTCGAGGCCCAGGTGGAGCGCTTCCGGCGCTTCCTGGAGAAGGCCGTGGGCGGCGCGCCGGGCGCCGCGCCCCCCCCGCCGTCGCCCGCAGGCCAGGCCGAGGCGTCGGCCCCCGCCGTGCCCGAGGCCCCGGCCTCCGCGGCCCCGCGGCCCACGCTGGAGGCCTTCTACGCCTCGCGCCCTCTGCGCGAGGGCCGCGGTGCGATCCAGGACCGCATCCTCCTGTTCATCCACTTCCTCCAGTCGGTGCAGGGCAAGCGCGAGGTCAGCGGCGACGACATCGTCTGGTGCTTCCAGCAGGTGGGCCTGGAGCGGCCGAAGAACCTGCACAACGCGCTCGGGATCCTCAAGCGCAAGCTGGGCCACCTC
>CAZPOZ010000471.1:0-3222 GCA_964588235.1 uncultured Planctomycetales bacterium | reverse complement strand
TGCAGGACGGGATGCTCGTGCTGGCGAACTGGGACGACGTCGAGAACGGCGCCACCGGGCTGTTCACGGGCGTGTACGTGTACGACGTGAGCACGCCCTCGGCTCCCGTCGAGGTCTCGCGCATCGACTGGGGCAGCGACCGCTTCTACCACCAGGCGGCCATGGTCTACGACGTGGCGTTGGCCGACGTCGCGGGCACGACCTACGGCTTCTTCGTCTCGGAGATCACCTCCGACGTCGAGGTGTTCAACCTCTCCAACCCCGCGGCGCCCGCCTACGCCGCCTCGCTCGTCCGCCCGGCCGGCATGTCGGGCATCGGCGAGGACGTGGCCGTGCGCGGCGAGACGGCCTACGTGGCCTGGCTGCAGGGCGGCGTGTCGTCGTTCGACCTGAGCGACCTGGCGGCCATCGAGGCCAACAACGCGGTGGCGCTGGACTACGGCGACCTGCTCTACCCGCCCGTGCTCATGCAGCACAAGGGCGCCATCGGCAACGCGCGCGGCGTGGGCCTCTCGGACGACGGCACGCTGCTGGCCGTGACGGACGACTACGGCAACGGCAAGCTGCGGCTGTTCGACCTGACGAACCCCCTGACGGCCGGCGTGCTGGGCGTGTACGACGCGGGCACCGCCGCGAGCCCCTTCGACGTGCGCCTCGTGGGCACGCGGGCCTACGCCGCCTGGGGCTCCGACGGCCTGCGCGTGATCGACGTGGGCTCGACCTCGGCGCCCGTCTGCATCGCCCGCTACGACACGGCCAACGCCAAGCGCAGCGCCGCCTCGGGCGGCGACGTCGTCCTGGCCGACGGCACCGACGGCCTGCTGACCCTCACGCTCCGGGACACCGTCGCCGTCGTCACCGCGACCTGGAGCAAGAAGCACAAGCGCCTGACCGTCGAGGCCACGAGCACGGCGGCCACGGCGATCCCCCCCGCCGCCCTGACGGTGACGGGCCGCGGGGCGATGACCTACTCGTCCACCACGGGCCGCTACACCTTCACCCAGACGGTGAACACCAAGCCCTCCTCCGTGACCGTCACCTCGACCTGGGGCGGCAGCGCGAGCGGGACGGTGACGCAGATCCGCTGAGATCCTTCCCCCGGGCCGGCCCGCACGGGCCGGCCCGGGCCCTCGTCACGGGGCCCGCAGGCGCTCCAGAACCGCGGCCAGCCCGTCGAGCGCGGCCAGGATGCGCGCCAACGCCGCCCGCGTCGGGTCGGGCCCCAGCGCGTACGGGTCGGGGATCTCGGGGGGGCCGGGGGGCGCGTAGAAGCCGAGCAGGGTGGCGCGCCGCCGCGCGGCGGGATGCTCGCGCGCGAGCCGCTCCAGCTGCCCGAGCTCCATGGCCAGGATCAGGTCGGCCTGGGCCAGGGCCTGCGCCGTGACGACGCGCGAGGAGGCCGCCGAGAGGTCCACGCCCAGGTCGCGGGCGGCCTCGACGACGTGCGCGGGGGTCGGGCGTCCCCCGCGGGGGTGGAAGCCGGCGCCCTCGATCTCGACGCCGCGCAGCCGGGTGCGCGCCGCCGCCGCGGCGAAGGGGCTGCGGCAGATGTTCCCCAGGCAGAGGAACAGCACGCGCGCCACCGGCCGGGGCGGGCGGCCGTCGGGCCCGAAGGCCGCGAGGAAGGCGCGGCGCTCGCGCGCGAGCGCGCGGCGGCGGGCGAGGCGGGCCCGCACGGCGGCCGCCGGGCGTCGCAGCAGGGCCAGCAGCTCCCCGCGGGCCACGGCGGGGTCGTCGCGGCGCCAGGCGTCGTAGACCTCGCCCCCTCCCAGGGGGCGCAGCCAGCCCGCCGCGGCGCGCAGGAGCGGCTCGGTGAGCAGCAGCGGGTCGGCGTGGTCGGCCCGGGCGTCGGCGCGCAGCCAGCCGAGGTCGTCGCTCAGCGCGCGCGCCGTGAGCCCGACGCGCCAGCGCGGCGCCGGAGGCAGAGGCTCGCCGCGCGCGAGGGCCAGGAGCCCGCGGGGCACGTCCACGCCCGCGGCCACCGTGAGCGGCAGGGAGCCCCACAGCCGGGGGTTGATCTCCATCAGGTGGGCCGTCCCGTCGGCCGCGCGGCGCCACTCCACCATCGCGGCCCCGTGCCAGCCGAACGCGTCGAGCAGCCGCGTCGAGTGGCCCAGCAGGACGGGGTCGGGCGCGGCCGCGCGCCGCAGCGTGCTCGCCCCCCCGGTCAGGGGCCACTCGTGCAGGCGCTCGTGCACGAACGACCAGGCGCAGCGGCCGCGGTCGTAGAGCAGCTCGACGCCCACGCCGCGCCCGGGCACCCAGGCCTGCTCCTGCACGGCGGTGAGCGGCAGCCAGGCGGCCAGGCGCGCCTCGCGTTCGGCGGCCGTGCGCACGACGGCCGCCGCCAGCGTGAGCAGCCGACCCCGGTCCACGACCTTGCTGCGCACGGGCTTGAGCACGCTGGGCAGCCCCACGGGCGGGGGCGGCGGCGCCCCCTGCGGCAGCAGCCGCGAGGCCGGCACGGGCAGGCCCAGCCGGCGCGCGATCTCGCGCGTCTGCTCCTTGTCGAGCGCCGCGTCCAGGGCCAGGTCGCCCGCGAGGACGGCCTTGCGCCGCAGGGGGTCGGCCTCCGGCAGGCGCCGCAGCCAGCGCAGCGAGGACTCGGTGGCCGGCACCACCAGGGTGAACCCGAACCCGCGGTCGAGCTCGCGGAGCCACGCCACGCCGGGCTCCACGGGTTCGGCCGGGGGCTGGGCGTGCACGCGCCACGCATGACGCGAACGCTCCACCAGGTGCCCGCGGGCGCGCACGGCCGCGTGCACGCGGGCGCCGGCGGCGCCCAGCGACTGGACGCAGCTCAGGCCCGCACGCCCGTCGGCGTCGAGCACGAGGACGGCGTCGCGGCGCGCGTCGGGCGACCCGGGGCGGCTCATGCGGCGGGGCGGTGCAGGCGCCAGGCCAGCAACGCCAGGCCGGGGGCGACGGGGATGCGGGGGAGCGCGTGGAGCGGCGCCGCCGGCCGCACGCCGCCGCTCTCCGTGGTGACGGCCGCCCGGTACAGCCGTGCGGCCGCCGCCCGCACGCGCTCGTCCTGGCTGCCGTTCGGGTAGCAGAACAGGTCCACGGGGCGCCGGAGCCGCGACTCGAGCAGCGCCCGGCTCCCGGCCAGCTCGCGCTCGAGGGCGGCGTCGTCCAGGGTGGGCAGGATCGGGTGCGTGAGGGTGTGCGAGCCCACGGTCACCAGGGCCGGATCGAGGGCCTCGACCTCGGCCCAGGTGA
>CAZPOZ010000470.1:0-3231 GCA_964588235.1 uncultured Planctomycetales bacterium | reverse complement strand
GAGGCCTACGAGGCCGGCGCGCTGTCCGCCACGGCCCTCGCCACCGCCAGCCCCCAGATCGCCGGGCTGGGCGTGCTCTCGCAGGAGGCGGCACTCGGGGCGCGGGAACTGCGCCTGTCCGAAGGGAGCGAGCAGAGCGCCGAGCGGTTCGGCGCGTCCCCCTGGATCGTCGTCCGTCTGCGGCTCACGATCCCGGGGGACGCCGACCTGCAGCGCGATGCCGTCACCTTCGGGGCCGCGGCCGGCTCGTCTGCCGGTGAGCCCGAGTTGCGCGTGCGCAAGACGGTCCACGTCGACTGCGACTGAGGAACCCAGCGCCCTCGTCGGGCTCGCCTTGGCGGCAGGCACCGCGGCCCCCCGCGGCGCACTCCGGATCCCAGCCGCAGCTGAGAGGAAGCGGGCGCCCCGCGGAGTGGCGGGCGCGGGCTCGCGGCGCCCTCGGCCACCCTCGTCGACCGTCGGACCCGCGGAACCAGTCTTTAGTCCCGAGAAGCCTGTTGCCTTCCACGCCCCACGGGTACAGTTGCCCGGCTGCCGACTTGTCCCGTGGGGCCTCCTCGCATGGCGACACCTTCTTCGATGAGCGGTCGCGCTGCCGCCGGGGTGCTCGTGCTCGCCCTGCTGGCGCTCGCGGCGCTGCTGGCGGTGGTCGATCCCTTCGGGCTTTTCGGACCTGCCGGTCGGGAACGCACGGGGGCCGGCGCCGGCGACACCTTCGACGGCCAGGAGCGCGAGGCGGCCGCCGCCGTGCGCGAGGCGGGCGCGGGCCTGAGGCTCGAGGGCCTCTACGGGGCCGGCGACCTGGGCGGGCTCAGGCTGCGCGTCATGGACGCGGCCACGAACGCGCCCCGCACGCGCCAGGACGTCCGGCTCTCGGGCCGGGGCGAGGCCGAGCAGACCTTGGCCACGGGCGAGGACGGCGCCGTCGTCTTCGGTCGCCTCGCGCCCGGGCGTGGTTGGGCGCTCGCGATCGAGGGCGCCGGGTTCCGCGCCGTGACCGTCGAGGGCTTCGTCATCCGGCCCGGCGAGCTCAAGGACCTGGGCGACGTGTGGGTCGGGCAGAACGTGGTCCTGCGCGGGCGCGTGCTCGACCCGGCGGGCCGGCCCCTCGCCAAGGCCTCCGTCGCCGCCTACGGCAGCGAGCGCGGCAGCCCGGGTCAGGGGCTGGTCGTGTTCCTCGTCGGCCAGGCGCTGGCGGTGCCGCAGGCCAAGGAGGAGGTGCTGACCGACGAGGGCGGCTGGTTCCGCTTCACGACCCTGGCCGACGGCACCTACGCGCTCGTGGCGCGCCACCCCGGCCACGGCATGCGCCAGCAGAACGACGTCGTCGTCTCGCCGCGCAGCGCCTCGAGCCCGGTGGTGATCCGTCTCGCCGAGGGGGCGCGGATGAACGGCCGCGTGCTCGACCCTGAGGGGCGCGCGGTCCCCGGGGCCCGGGTGGTGGCCCTGCGCGACGTGGGCCAGCGCTTCTCGCTCAGCGGCACGCTCGAGCGCGACGAGGCCGTGGCCGACGCGCGGGGCGAGGTCCGCCTGGAGACGCTCGTGGACGGCGCCTCCTACCGCTTCGGCGTGGTCGCCGAGGGCTTCGCCGCGGCCTGGGACCAGGCTCCTCAGGAGGTG
The DNA here is from genome assembly GCA_964588235.1 of uncultured Planctomycetales bacterium. GTDB lineage: Bacteria > Planctomycetota > PLA2 > PLA2 > JAEUHO01 > CAZPOZ01. Next base: position 1,611 of record CAZPOZ010000470.1, on the reverse strand, counting down.
CGGCGCTCGCTCGAGCGCGAGTTCCGCCTCAGCCGCGGCGGCTGGATCGAGGGGCGCGTCACCGAGGAGGGCTCCGGGACCCCCGTGGCCGACGCCCGCATCACCGTGGTGGTCGGCCGCTTCTCGATGGGCGGCATGGGCGGCGGCCGCGGCGCGCGCGGGGGGCCCGGCGCCGCGGCGCCCGCCACCGACCCCACCACGCCGGCCGCGACGCGCACCGACGCCGAGGGGCGCTTCCGCCTGGGCCCGCTGCTCCCCGGCCCCGTGATGTCGGCCGTGATCAAGGCCTCCGGCTACGCCTCCACCAGCGCCAGCCTCTTCGGCGGCAACGCCTGGCCCGACGTGAGCGTCGAGCAGCCGGCGCAGGTCGAGGTGCAGCTCAAGCGCGGCGGCTCCATCCAGGGCACCGTGCGCACGCCCGACGGGCAGCCGGTGCCCGGGGCCTCCGTGGTCGCCGTGCAGGGGTCCAACATGGCGGCCATGTGGGTGGGCAGCCCCACCGCGGTCGCCGACCCCCAGGGCCGCTACCTCGTGGACGGCGCGCCGCCGGGTGAGTACCACCTCACCGTGGACGCGCCGGGCTACGTGCTCGCCGCCACCGGCGAGGACGCCTCCAAGGTGACCGTGCCCGCCGAAGGGGGCACCGTCACCCTCGACCTGACCCTCTCCGCGGCGGGCGCGATCGTGGGCCAGGTGACCGACGGCAAGGGCGAGCCCATGGCCGGCGTGCGCGTGCGCACGCGGCCGGCGCTCGGCGACCTCTTCCGTGGCGGGGGCCCGGGCCGCGGCGGCCCGGGCGGGGCGGGGGCGCGCATCGTCGAGGCCCTGAAGACCTCCGCCGACCTGACCGACGCCCAGGGGCGCTTCCGGCTCCCGAACGTGGGCTCGGCCGTGGACTGGACGGTCGAGGCCGAGGCCGAGGAGTACGTGCCCGCCGAGAGCGCGCGCCTGAAGGTGCAGCCCGGCGAGACGAAGGAGGTCGCCCTCGTGCTCACGGCCGGGGCCACCCTGGCCGGCCGGGTCGTGGGCGAGGGCGGCGCCTGGGTGGGCGGGGCGCGCGTGCGCATCGCCACGCTCGAGAAGGACGAGGCCGAGCGGCCCTTCCTCTCGGCCTTCGAGGTGCGGCGCCTGCTCGACCCGCGCGTGTTCGTCGCCGACGCCGAGGGCCGCTTCACGATCCCCAACGTGAAGCCGGGGCGCGTGATGGTGCAGGTCGAGCACCCCGACTACGTGACCTGGTGCAAGCGCAACCTCACCCTCGCCGCCGACCAGGTGCTCGAGGGCCACTCGATCACGCTGCAGAAGGGCGAGCTGGTCGAGGGCGTGGTCAAGGGCGCCGACGGTCGTCCCGTGGCGGGGGCGATGGTCTTCGTCACCGCGCGGCGCAACCCGGGCGCCCGCGAGGCCGAGGGCGCGCCGGCCGCCGAGGTCAGCGAGTCGGTGGAGCCGCAGATGAGCGCCCAGAGCGACGCCGAGGGCCGCTTCCGCATCGAGAACGTGGCGCCCGGCCTCTACAGCGTGGTCGTGGGCATAGCCCCGGGTCACGGGGGCGACTTCGGCGGCAAAGACGAGGCGGCCATCAAGCGCGAAGTGAACGGTACGGTGGGCGAC
>CAZPOZ010000469.1:0-3231 GCA_964588235.1 uncultured Planctomycetales bacterium | reverse complement strand
CGGCAACGCGATCAACGTGATCTACACCGTGCAGGAGTACGAGCGCGAGGGGATCGCCGGCATCTGCATCGAGGACAACGTCTTCCCCAAGCGCTGCTCGTTCTACGCCGGCGTCAAGCGCGAGCTGGCCGAGGTGGACGAGCACGTGGGCAAGATCCGCGCCTGCGTGCGCACGCGCAGCAACCCCGACTTCGCCGTGATCGCCCGCACGGAGGCGCTGATCGCGGGCTGGGGCATGGACGAGGCCCTCGCCCGCGGGCGGGCCTACGCCGACGCCGGCGCCGACCTCGTGCTGATCCACAGCAAGAGCGAGCAGCCCGACGAGGTGCTCGAGTTCGCCCGGCGCTGGGACCGCCGCACGCCCCTGGTGTGCGTGCCCACGATCTACCGCCAGACGACCGCCCAGGAGCTGGCCCAGGCCGGCTTCAAGGTGGTCATCTACGCCAACCACGGGCTGCGGGCCTCGATCCGCGCCATGCGCCAGGCCTTCGCGCGCCTCAAGCAGGAGCAGCGCTGCGCCGCGGTGGACGACCTGATCGTGCCGCTCGAGGACGTCTACGACCTGATCGGCGTCTCGCAGATGAAGAAGGACGAGAAGGCCTTCCTCCCCGGCGGCGGGCGCGCGGTGACGGCCGTGGTGCTGGCCGCGGGCCCGAGCCCGGAGCTGGGCACGCTGACCGAGGACCGCCCCAAGGCGATGCTCGACATCAAGGGCCGCTCGCTGCTCGAGCGCCAGATCGACGCGCTCAACGGCGCAGGCGTGAAGGACGTGGCGGTGGTGGTCGGCTGGAAGAAGGAGGCCGTCACGCTGCCCAACGTGCGCCGCTACGTGGCCCCCGAGGGCCAGGGCGAGGTCTCCTCCCTGCTCGCGGCGGCCGCCGAGCTCAAGCGGCGCTGCGTCGTGCTCTACGGCGACATCCTCTTCGAGCAGGGCCTGCTCGAGCGGCTGCTGACGGCCGAGGGCGACGTGGTGCTCGTCGTGGACCGGGCTCCCGTGGCCGCTCCGGCCGGACGCGACCTGGTGGCCACGGCGGACGCCGACGAGAAGGGCGGCCGCTCGCTGGCCGGCGGGCACGACGCCGTGCGCCGGATCGGGCGCGGGCTCCCCGACGCCAACGGCGAGTGGGTGGGCATGCTGATGCTCTCGGAGACCGGCGTGCAGCAGCTGAAGGACGCGGTCGAGGCGCTGCGGGCCCGCGGAGGGCCCGTGCACCAGGCCGCCGACCTGGGCTCGGCGGCGCTCACCGACCTGCTGCAGACCCTCGTGGAGCGCGGCGTGCCGGTGCGCACGATCGACACGTACAAGGGTTGGATGGAGATCGACTCCTTCGAGGACTACCGCCGGGCCTGGGCCCAGGTGAGCTGAGCCGCGCCGGCCGCCGGGCGGGAGCCTGCGGCCCCGGCGGGCCGCGCCACGGAGACGCATGCCGAAGACCACCGAGTTCCTGGCGGCGCTGAAGGCCGAAGGCTACGACTTCTTCACCGGCGTGCCCTGCTCGCTGCTCAAGGGCGTGATCCGGCGCTTCGACGCCGAGCCCGCCTGGGGCTACGTCTCGGCCGTGCGCGAGGACAGCGCGGTGGGGCTGGCGGCGGGCGCGTGGATGGCGGGGCGCAAGCCGGCCGTGTTCCTGCAGAACAGCGGCCTGGGCGTGTGCCTCAACGCGCTGGTCAGCCTCAACGTGATCTACGAGATCCCGGCGCTCCTCGTGGTCACCTGGCGCGGGCAGGGCGGCAAGGACGCCCCCGAGCACCTGGTGATGGGCGAGATCATGCAGTCGTACTTCGACCTGATCCGGCTGCCCTGGCGCGTGCTGGGCAAGGACACCGTGGCCGACGACGTGGCGGCGCTCACGCGCGAGATCGACCGCCGCAAGGTACCGGGCGGCCTGATCGTCCCGGCGGGGATCCTCGATGCATCGCGCTGAAGCCGTGCGCCGGGTGATGGAGGCCGTGACCGACGAGCTGGTCGTCGTCTGCAACGGCATGATCGGCCGCGAGGCCTTCACGGCGAAGGACCGCGAGGCGAGCTTCTACATGATCGGCTCGATGGGCCTGGCCCTTTCGATCGGGCTGGGCGTGGCGCTCGCGCGCAAGGACCGCCGCGTGCTCGTGCTGGACGGCGACGGCAACGTGCTGATGAGCGCCGGGGTGCTCGGCTCGGCCGCGGCCGAGGGCGCCGGCAACCTGCTGCACGTCGTGCTCGACAACGAGGCCCACGGCAGCACGGGCGACCAGCGCACGATCTCCTCCGCCGTGCGCCTGGAGCAGGTCGCCAAGGCCTCCGGCTACCGCTGGGCCGAGCGGGTCCCCGCCGAGCGCCTGAGCGAGGAGCTGCCGGCCTTCCTGCGCCGCGAGGGGCCGGCGATGCTGCTGGTCAAGGTGGACAAGGGCAACGTCCACGGCATCGCGCGCGTCTCGCACGAGCCGCCCGAGATCGCGCGCCGGTTCGCGCGCGCCTGCCAGGCCTGAGCGGACGGCGCCGGCGATGGCTCCCCTGCCCCCCGACGCGCCGACCTGGGCCGCGCCCGCCCTGACCCTGCTCAACCCCGGGCCGATCAACGTGCCGGCCCGCGTGCGGCAGGCCCTGGCCGAGTGCCCCGACCAGTGCCACCGCGAGCCCGAGCCGCTCGCGCTGCAGACGCGCGCCCGCGCGAAGCTGGTCTCGGTCTTCGGCGTGGCCGACGCCTACGACGCGGTGCTGCTCACCGGCTCGGGCACCGCCGCGATGGAGGCCATGGTGGCCTCCTGCGTGGGCCGGGGCGTGCTGGTGATCGACAACGGGGTCTACGGCGACCGCCTGGTCCAGATGGCCGAGGCGCACCGCATCCCGGCCCTGCGTCACCGCGTCTCCTGGTTCGAGCGCCCCGACCCCGCGGCCGTGCGCGCGGCCCTGACCGACGCGGTGGACACGATCGCCGTCGTGCACCACGAGACGACCACGGGCCTGCTCAACGACCTGGCCGCCATCGCCGACGTGGCGCGGTCCACGGGGCGGCGCCTGCTGGTGGACAGCGTCAGCGGCCTGGGCGGGGAGACGCTCGACTTCGGGCGCGTGGCCCCCGACGCCGTCTGCTGCACGGCGAACAAGTGCCTGGAGGGGCTGCCGGGCATCGCCTTCGTCCTGCTGCGCAAGGGCACGCCGCTCGTGCGCCGCTCGGTCTACCTCGACCTGGGCCTGGCGCTGGCCAAGCAGTCGGCGGGCGACACGCCCTTCACGCCCGCGATCCAGGT
>CAZPOZ010000468.1:0-3242 GCA_964588235.1 uncultured Planctomycetales bacterium | reverse complement strand
GCCGAGCGCACCTTCGCGCTGGTGGCCCAGGTGGCCGGGCGCGCCGGGCGCGGCGCCGAGGAGGGCCGGGTCGTGCTGCAGACGCGCCTGCCCGAGCACACGGCGCTGCTCCACGCCGCCCGGCACGACTTCGAGGCCTTCGCGGCCGCGGAGCTGGAGGACCGCCGGGTGCACGGCTACCCCCCGTTCACGCGGCTCCTCCGGGTCGTGCAACGGTCCCTGCGCCAGGAGCGCGTGGAGCGCCGCGCCGAGGAGACGGCGGCGCGCCTGTCGGCCCTGCCGGGCCTCACCGTGCTGGGGCCCGCCGTGCCGGCCGTGGCGCGGGTGGACGGACGCTGGCGCCGGCACCTGCTGGTGAAGGCGCCCGCGCCCGCGGGGATCGCGCGCGCGCTGGCCGTGCTCAAGGCCGCGCCGCGCCCGACGGGCGGCGTGGAGGAGCTGCTCGACGTGGACCCCGTCGGCCTGCTCTGACGACCTACGCCACCCAGGGGGCGGGGCGAGGCGCGTGCGTCGCGCTGGAGCCGGGCGCTCAGGCCGCTTCCTCCTCCTCGCGCAGGCCTTGAGGCGCGTCGTCGTCGTCATCGGCCTTCCGCTACCGGCCCAGCGCGCCGGTGGCTCGGGCACGGCCTCCCCAGGCCCTGCGCCAACCGTTCCGCGGAGGCAGTCTCCTCCCCCAGAGGGCCCTGCCCCCACGTTGGGGGCCATGGCTCTGACGGCGCGGCTCATCCGGGCGGGCGGGTCGAGCGCTGCCAGCCCGCGTACCAACGCGCCCAGGCGACGGGATCCACGCCCAGCCGCTGGCGCTCGGCCGCCGGCAGCGGCGCGCCCGAGAGGCGCTCGGCGTAGGTCGAGAGCAGGTCGGCCACGAGGGGGCGGCCCTGGGGCGGCGCCTGCTGGAGCAGCCGGAGCACGCCGGGGAAGGCCTCGGGGTCGGCGCGCGCCGCCAACGCGCTGGCCGCCGCGACCTGGAGCCGGGAGGAGGGATCGTCCAGGAAGGCGCGCAGCACGGGCCCGACCTCGGGGAGCGAGAGCTGGCCGAACAGCCGGATGCTGTGCAGGCGGACCAGCACGTCGGCGTCGCGGCCGGCGGGCAGGGTGCGGTCGAAGATCGTCGCCTCGGTGGCGCGGTCGGCGGGCGCCCCGGCCCGGCGGCGCGCCTCCAGCACGTGCGCCAGCGCCAGCGGGGCGTAGCGGCGCACGTCCTCGTTGCTCGAGCGCAGGTAGAAGACCAGCGGCTCCAGCGGCGTGGCCGGGTCGGCGCGCAGCTTGAGCGCGATCAGCGCATTGGCCACCAGCCGGGGGTCACGTTCGTTCAGCGTGCGCACGAGCAGGCCCGTGGCCTCGGCGCGCGGCGCGAAGCCCAGCGCCATCGTGGCCACCAGGCGCCCCTCGGGGCCGGCCTCCCCCGCGTGGGCGGCCGCGACGTCGGCATAGCCGGCCTCGACCTCGGCCCGGAGCTGCGCCGCGAGCGCGGCCGCCTCGGGCCGGCCCTCGCCCTGGGCCCGGTCCCACCGGGCGAGCAGGGCGTCGAGCGTGCCCAGACGGCGCACCCGGGGATCGGCGGGGTCGGGCGGCGCGGCCAGCGAGGGGTCCTCGGGCCGCGCCGCGGGGGCGGCGGGCGCGGAGGCCCCGGGTCGGGCCGCGCGCGTGCCCGTGCCCAGGCTCTGCGCGCAGCCCGGTAGCAGGCCGACCAGGAGCGCGAGCGGCAGCCGGAGCGGGCGGGGTCGCGGCCTCATGCGCAACGCTGCCAAGATAGGCGACCCGAGGCACGTACGGCGCGCTGGAGCCGGGCGCTCAGGCCGCTTCCTCCTCCTTGCGCAGGCCTTGAGGCGCGTCGTCGTCGTCATCGGCCTTCCGCTACCGGCCCAGCGCGCCGGTTGCCTGCGCACGGTCTTCAGATGCCATCCGTGTGCCTTTCACGCGAGGTGTCTCGCCCTCCGCAGGGCCGCATCCCAGGCTTGGTGGCCCTGTGCCTCATGCGCTGGGGCCTTGGACGGCCGGCGCGGCCCCTTCCGTCCCCTCCTCCGTCAGGCCCGAGGCGGCCGCCAGCCCGAGCAGCACCGCGGGCAGGCGGCGGGGGCGCCCGCGCCCGTCGGCGCTGGCCAGCAGGGTGTGGGCGCGCGCGAGCAGCTGCCCTTCGCGCCGCACCTCGTAGTCGAAGCGCAGGCGCGCCCCCCGGGCCTGCGTCAGTCGCGTGTGGACCTCGAGCTCCTCGTCGTAGGTGCCCGGACGCAGGTAGCTCAACCCGGTCTCCACCACGACGAGCAGCACCCCCTGGTCCTCCAGGCTGCGGTAGGTGGTGCCGCGGGCCCGCAGCCACTCGGTGCGCGCCTGCTCGAGGTAGGCCAGGTAGTGCCCGTGCCAGAGGTAGCCCATGCGGTCCACCTCGACGTAGCGGACGCGGATGCGCGTCAGGCTCACGGGGGCGGGGGCCGGGGGGCGGGTCACCCGGCGGATTATCGGACCCGGGGCCGCGCTGCAGTCGATAATCTGCTGCGGTGGATGCCGCACCCCTCACTCCGGACGCCGCGTGGACCCTGCAGTCCGCGCCCCGCGCGCCTCAGACGCTCGGAGGGCGGGCCCCCCACCGCCTGCCAGGCCGTCGTTCGGCCGCCTGGGCGGCCGGGCTGGGCTGGCTGGTGCCCGGAGCGGGGCAGGTCTTCGTCGGGCGCCCGGCCGCGGGCTGCGTGCTGCTGCTGGCCATCGGCGGCCTGTTCGCAGGCGGGCTGGCGCTCACCGACTTCACCTGCGTGAACCCCGAGACCTACCCGCTCGAGTTCGTGGCGCAGGCCCTGATCGGCGGCCCGACAGCCGCTGCGCTTCAGACCACCGCCGGCACGGCCCTCACCCGCCTGCCCCCGTGGTTCGACGTGGGCCGGCTGTTCGTGGTCGTGGCCGGCTTCCTCAACCTCGTGGCGCTGTGCGACGCCCTGGGCGAGTGCCTGCGCCGCAACGTGCGGGTGCAGGCGCTCACGGCGCGCCTGCAGGCGCGCTCGGCGCGGGCCGCGGACTCGCGCGCGGGGCACGATGCGCTCACGGGCCTGCCGCTGTCCGAGGCGCCCGCCCTGGCCCGCGCTGACGAGCCGCTGCCGGCCATGCCGCAGGCCGCGCCCCCGGAGGAGCGGCTGTGACCCTGGTCGAGCTGCTCTGGCTGCTGCCGCTGCTGCTCGCCGTGGCCACGGTCCTGGGCGTGACCGACGTGCGCGGCACGCGCGCCGTGGTCGCCGCGGTGCGCCGCCGCT
>CAZPOZ010000467.1:0-3245 GCA_964588235.1 uncultured Planctomycetales bacterium | reverse complement strand
CCTTCTTGAACGGGTATTCATCGTTGCCGCCATGGATCGCCGCCGCACAACCAGCCCGATGGCGGTTCAGGATTTCCGCCATTCGCTCCGCATGATGGATTCCCGCCGCGAAGATCAACGTCGGTCGCTCGCCGGCAATCTCGATCGTTGGTGTCACCACCTCGTGCAGCGTTTGCTCATCCGTCATCACCTGCTCCATCGAACTGTCCGTCCAGTCGCCCTTTTTCCCTCCAAAGGATTTCGCTTTCGAGAAGTCCAGATGATCGCACACCACGTACCGCTGAACGATCGGCGCCAACCAACCGTCATCAATCGCCGCGGGAAGATCGTAGACGAAGGCAACCGATTCATAAGACTTCGACAAGCCAACCTTGTCGCCACGATCCGGCGTGGCCGTCACGCCCAGGAACAGGAGCGTGACCAGCACGGCCAGGGCCAGGGCCAGCGTCATGATCGTCCGGCCGCCCTCGAACGCGGCCAGCACCTCCGACACCGCCGAGCCCAGGGGGTGGACCTGCTCTACGCCCGGGAGGCGCCCGAGCGCCGCCTCCAGGGCGTCGGGCGGGAGGGCGCTGCGCACCTGCACGCCGGTGACCCGGTCGCCCAGGACGAACAGCGACTGGGCCGTCGCGAGCGGCAGGTAGACCTGCCCGGCGCTGAGCCCGTCCACGACGCCCGCGACCTCGGCCTCCAGGGAGTCCGGGGACTGCGCCGAGGCGCAGAGCCGCACGCGGTCGCCCAGGCCCAGGCCCTGCTCGTCGGCCACCCAACGGTCCACCAGCACCTCGGGCAGGCGGTCCGGGCCCGTCGGCGGCGCTCCGAGGGTCGGCCCGGGCGGCAGCCCACGGCCGGCGCCCACGCGCAGCCCGCGCAGCCACTCGCCCCCGGCGGGCGCGCCCACGAGCCGCACGGGCACGGGCCCTGAGCGCGCCGTGAGCAGCCCCAGGAGGCTCACGATCGGCTCCGCGCGCCCCCGGGAGGCCTGGGCCACGCGTTCCACGGCCTCGGGGCCCTGCGGCTCCCGGAAGCGCACCACCGCGTCCAGGCCGACCCGGCCGGCCGCGGCGAGCGTCTCGCGCTCGTAGGTGACGTGCACGGTGACGAAGGCCGTCACGACGGCGAAGAGCGACCCGAGCCCCAGGATCGAGGCCAGGCTGGCCGAGGCCCCGCGCACGGCGTTGCTCAGCCCCAGCCGCACGGCGGCGGGCAGCGCCAGGGCGCGCGCCGCCCAGGCGCCCGCCCGGGCGAGCGCCCCGCGACGGCCGCCCGGCGGGGACGCGCCCCGGAGCAGCCGCTGGGGAGGTCGTCCGGCCGCCGCCGCCGCCGGGAGCCAGGCGGCCAGCGCCGACACGGCCAGGCAGACGGCGATCGTCGCCGGCAGCGAGGGGCCCGTCTCGACGGGGAACGGCGGGGCGAACGCCAGGCTGCGGTCGTAGGCGGCGACGACGTCGGCCGCGAACGAGCGATGGAACGCGGCGCCGAGCGCCGCCCCGACCGAGGCCGGGATCAGGGCCACGGGCAGGAACGAGGCCGCCACCGCGCCCCCGCCGTGCCCCAGCGCCAGCAGCGTGCCGATCTCGGACCGCCGCCGCCGCACGGCGCGCCGCACCGCCAGGGTCAGCAGCGCCAGGGTCACCACCGCGAGCGTGAGCGCGACCGGAGGCAGGTAGGCGTCGAACGCGGCGAAGAGCAGCCCGACCAGGCGCAGCGTCGGGTGGTCCTCGCGACGCGTGGCGCCCAGCGCGCTGACGGGCAGGGCGGCGAGCAGCGCCGCCTCGACGCGCACCGCGTCGGCGCCCGGCTGGAGGCGCACGAGCAGCGAGTCGCTCAGCGGCCGCACGTCCCGGAGCGGGACGAGCGCGGCGGGGGAGACGTGCAGCACCGCCAGCGAGCCCCGGGCCGGCATGGGGTACTCGGGGTGCAGCGGGTAGAGCAGGTGCTCGGGGGACAGGGCCACGCCCACGACCGGGGCGGTGATCCGGACGCTCTCCAGCTCGAGCGTGAGCCGGTCGCCCAGGCGCGTGCCGTGGAGCCGGACCAGGCTGCGATCGACGACCAGCGCGGCCTCGCCGGGAGCCGGCAGCCGGCCCTCCAGCACTTCGAGCCGGTCGAGCCGGGGCGCCGCGCCGTCGGGGAGCACGCGCAGCAGGGCCGCCGTGGACCGTCCGGGAGGCAGCTCGACGCGCGCCGGCAGCAGCAGGCGCTGCTCGGCCTCCGCCACGCCGGGCACGGCCGCGGCGGCCCCCTCGAGCGGCGCCGCCGTGGGCCCGTAGTGCAGCTCGAGGTCGGCGAACGCGAGCCGGGTCGTCCAGCCCTGAACCGCGCCGGAGAGCAGCCGCCGCGCCCGGAAGGCGCCGGGCACCAGCATCACCACCACCGACACGGCCAGGGCCAGGGCCAGGGACTGCCCCCAGCGCGCGCGCACGTCGCGTCGCAGGCGGGCGCGCCAGGGCCCCGGCAGGTTCAAGCGCAACGCCCCCAGGCCAGGCGACACGAGGCGCGTGCGGCGCGCTGGAGCCGGGCGCTCGGGCCGCTTCCTCCTCCTTTAGCAGGCCGCAGGGGCGTCGTCGTCGTCCTCGGCCTTGCGCTACCGGCCCGGCGCGCCGGCTGCTGGGGCACGGCCTGCGGAGAGCCTCCGCGGGTCACTCCGCGCGAGGGGTCTCGCCCTTCGAAGGGCCCTCCCTCTGCCTGGGTGGCCCTGAGGTTCAGGCGCCCCCCGTGGGGTCCGCACCCTCGGGCGCGGCCTCCCGGGCGACCCCGCCCTCCAGGCGCAGGACGCGCGCGGCGCGCGCGGCCACGGCCGCGTCGTGCGTCACGAGCACCACGGTGCGCGCCCCGACCCCTTCCCGCGCCCCGCCGGCGAGCAGATCCAGCACGACCCGGCCGGACTCCGCGTCCAGGCTGCCCGTCGGCTCGTCGGCCAGCAGGAGGGTCGGGCGCTTCACCGCGGCCCGGGCCACCGCCACGCGCTGCTGCTCGCCCCCCGAGAGCTCGGAGGGGAAGCGGTGCCGCAGGGGGCCCAGCCCCACCGCGTCGAGGGCCTCCTCGCTGCGCCGACGGGCCTCGGACCGGGACGGGCGCAAGGGCTCGAGCGCGGCGACGACGTTCTCCAGGGCGGTGAGCCCCCCGAGCAGGTGGAAGGACTGGAACACGAAGCCCACGTGCGACCGCCGGAAGCGCGCCAGCGCCCGGCGCGTCAGGCCCGTGAGCTCCTGCCCGGCGACCGTGAGCCGCCCCGACTCGGC
>CAZPOZ010000466.1:0-3247 GCA_964588235.1 uncultured Planctomycetales bacterium | reverse complement strand
CGTCGTCGTCGTCATCGGCCTTCCGCTACCGGCCCAGCGCGCCGGTTGCTTGGGCCCGGCCCGCAGAGGCCCTCCGCAAGCCGTTCCGCGGGGGGTGCGACTCCCTCCCGAGCGCCGGGCCCCGAACCTGGCGGCCATGGCGCTGACCCCGGTCGGTCCCGGGCGCGCCGCCGGCGGCGCTCAGAACTCGACCACCAGCTGCATGTTCGTCTCGAAGGGCCGGAAGATCTCCTCGGGCGTCGGCAGGCGGCTCACCTTGACGCTGAGATCCTCGCGGTTGACCTCGATCCAGGACGGCACGATCGAGTTCGTGTCGGCCGACTCCGCCATGGCCTTGAGCGACTCCTTGCGCTTGGGGCGGAAGGTGACCACGTCGCCGGGCCCCACCTGGAAGGAGGGGCGGTTCACGCGCCGTCCGTTCACGTTCACGTGGCCGTGCGACACCAGCTGGCGGGCCTGCCAGATCGTGCGCGCGAGCGCGGCGCGGCGCACCACGTTGTCGAGGCGGCGCTCGAGCAGCTCGTTGAGCTTGTGGGCCGTGTTCGTCTTGACGCGCTCGGCCTCCGCCATGTAGCGGCGGAACTGCCGGTCGCCGATGTGATAGAAGAAGGCGAGCTTCTGCTTCTCGCGCAGGCGGTCGCCGTAGATCGTGGCCTTGCGCCGCCGCGCGCCGTGGACGCCCGGGCCGCTCTCGAGCTCGGCCTTCATGTGCTTGGTCGTGTCCGAGATCGGGGCGTGCACCCGCTTGGACCGCTTGAGCTTCGGACCCGTGTAACGACCCATGAGGGAAGGCGCTCCTGACGGACTGGACCGGAACGAAGGGGAAGCGGGCGAAGGTACGCTCCCTTCCGCCCCGCGCCAAGCCAAGCGCAGGCGGGGTGGTGTCCTGGCTTGCTGCCCCTGCGCACGTGAGGCGCGCCGGGTTCCGGTCTGGCGCGGGTCGGCGTCACTTGCAGAATACAATCAGCTGGCTCCCGCGTGCGCGTACCGTGGGACGGCGTCCGGAGGTCGTTCCTCGATGCCTCGTCGGCTCCTGCGGGCCCTCACGCTGGCCGCCCTGCTGGCCCCGGTCGCCGGGGCTGTCCAGGCCGAGGACGCCCCTGCTCCGAGGCCCGCGGGCTTCTCGGTGCCGACCGCCTTCCAGGCCTACGCGGGCTGGTCGCCCCGGCCTGGCGACCCCACCGACCGCCTGCCGGCCGGACCCGCGCTACGCTTCGTGGCGGACGAGCGGCCTCCGGAAGCCCTCCTCAGGCCCCTGGAACGCCCCGACGGCGCGTACGCCCTCGTCCCCTGGGCAGGCCGCACGGTGCTGATCGGCCTCTATGCTGCCGTCGGCAGCAGCTTGGCCGTGCCGCTCCTGTGCGTGGACGCCGACGGCGACGGCGCCTTCGAGGGGGTGGGCGAACGGCGCCGCGTGCGCGGCCGCAAGGCCGACGCCGGCGAGTCCTGGAGCGCCGAGTTCACCGTCCAGGGCGTTCCCGGCGTGCTCACCTTCGAGCGCAGCCCCACCGAGCGTCGGGCCCTCCTGCGCGCGCCGACGGGGGCCCGCACGCTCCCGCAGCGGCCGCTCACCGCCGAGACCCTCGAGGCCCCCCCCGGCGCGCAGGTCGTGCTCCTGGCCCTGCTCCCCGACCAGGGCCCCGGCCCGCGGCCCGAGGGCGCCGGGGAAGGTCGGATCGCCTGGGCCCGGGGTCCGGGGACCCTGGCCTACGTGGGGCTCGACGCCGACGGCGATGGACGCCTGTCCACCCCGGGGGAGTGGAGACCTGCCGACCCCGTGGAGCCGCGGGGCGGCTTCGACGTGTTCCGCGCGGCCGAGGTCCCTTGGGGCGGCCGGACCCTCACCCTCGAGCTCGAGGAGCGGCTGCGGCGCACCACCGGCACGCTGGCCCCTCCCGGCGCGCTGCGGGGCACGGCCACGCTGGGCGGCCGCCAGCAGGCGCTCTTCCTGCTCGACCTCGACCTGGACGGTGCGTACACCTCGCCGGGCGACCTGTGGTGGTTCGGGCCGGTGGAGCGGCTCGGGCGCCTGCACGAGCTCACCCCCGACACGCTCCTGGAGGGGGACGAGCCCGCGTTCCTGGGCACCACCGCCTGGCGGCTGCGGATCGTGGAGGCCGACGGCACGGCTCACCTGAGCCCGGATCCAGCGGCCGGCACCCTGCCCGCCTACCTGGGCCGGCGGGCCGCGCGCACGGCGGCCCGCTGGGCTCCGCGGCTCGAGGCGGAGGCGCCCGCCCTGCTCGCTGCCAACGGCATCGCTGCCGACCGTCCCAAGGCGGCCCGCCCGCCGGCCTTCCTCCACGCGCTCGACCTGGTGGAGCCGCTGGCGCGCGCCCAGGCCGAGCAGCGCCCGGTGCTGGCCTTCTTCGAGGCCGACTGGTGCCCCTGGTGCCATCGCCTGCTGCGGCACTCGCTTGGCGACGCCGAGGTGGCGGCGCTGCTGGAGCGCTTCGTCTGCGTGCGCCTCAACCACGACTTCGTCGCTCCTCAGGAGCTCGCGCGCCAGGGGGTGCGCGGGCTGCCGCACCTGCGGCTGCTCGACCCGGCGGGCCGGCTGCTCGAGCCGCCCCGACGGGCTCCGGGGACCGGCTGCCCTTCGGCCGAGCTCACGGCCTTCGAGGCGCCTGCCGTGCTGGCCGGGCGGCTGCGCGCCGCGTTGGCCGTGTTCGACGCCCGCGGACGCGGGGCGGGGGACCGGTAGGGTGGCGCGGCGCCCCCCCCGCGGGGGCCCGGAGGCCGACATGCCGCTCGCGCTCCTCGCCCTGCTCGTGGCCACGGGCCTCGTGGCCGGGACCCTGGGCAGCCTGGTGGGGGTGGGCGGCGGCGTGATCGTCGTGCCCGCGCTGATGACCTTCGCCCACCTGGACGCGCGCCAGGCCACGGGCACCTCGATCGCCGTCATCGTGCCCACGATGCTGGTGGCGCTCTGGCGGCGCGGCGTGCAGGGGCACGTGGCCTGGGGCCTGGTGGGGGCCGTGGCCCTGGGCTCGATCGCCGGAGCGTTCCTGGGCTCGGCGCTCGCGGGCCAGCTGCCCGCGGTCTGGATCCGGCGCTGCTTCGCCGGGTTCCTTGCGCTGATGAGCCTGTGGCTGTTCCTGAGCGAGTGAGGCGCAACGCCACCCAGCGGGGCGACGCGAGGCGCGTGCGGCGCGCTGGAGCCGGGCGCTCAGGCCCAACGCCACCAAGATGGGCGATGCGAGGCACGTGCGGCGCGCTGGAGCCGGGCGCTCAGGCCCAACGCCAC
>CAZPOZ010000465.1:0-3250 GCA_964588235.1 uncultured Planctomycetales bacterium | reverse complement strand
CCCATCCAGCGCGTCGGTGCGCTGGGTCGGGGGCTCTTCAGAGGGCTGCGCCGCGAACGCACCCAGTACCCCCTGGCCGCGGGGGCGCCCGGGCTCCCCGGTGGTAGGTAGGGGGCTGCGGGGCCGCCGCCCCCCGCGCTGCCGGGCGGCTCGGGAGCGCGCGATGCCTTCGGAGCCCGTCGGGCGGTTGGTCGCCCTCCACCGCATCCGGGTCGCCGGGGGGCGGCCGGAAGGGCTCGACTCGGTGCGGGCCGTCGCCGGGGCGGGCCTGGAGGGGGACCGCCACGGGGCCTGCCCCCCCGAGGAAGGCGGCGTCCACGAGGTGAGCCTGATCTCGGCCGAGGCGCTCGACGCGCTCGGGGCGCTGGGCCTGGCCCTGGCGCCGGGCGAGAGCCGCCGCCAGCTCACCACGCGCGGCGTGGACCTCGGCGCGCTGCTCGGGCGGCGCTTCCGCGTCGGCGAGGTCCTGCTGGAGGGCACGAAGCCCTGCAAGCCCTGCGGGCACCTGGAACGGCTGACCCGTCCCGGGGTCAAGGCGGGCCTGGAGGGCCGGGGGGGGCTCTACGCCCGCATCCTCCAGGGCGGGGTGCTGCGCGTGGGCGACCCGGTGCAGGCCGTGGCGGCGGCGACCCGGGCATGAGCGTCCCGCGGGCGCTGGTCGTGGTCAGCGCCTACGAGCAGGAGGTGCTCGGCCTGTGCCTGGAGGGCTACCTGCGCCAGACGGCGCGGGACTTCGAGATCGTGGTGGCCGACGACGGCAGCCGCCCGGCCCTGGGGGAGCGCGTGCGCGCCTTCGCCGCGGGGCCGGCCCGGGCGGCAGGGCTGCGCGTGCGCCACGTCTGGCACGAGGACCGCGGGTTCCGCAAGAACGCCATCCTCAACGCGGCGCTGAGGCTGGCGCCCGACAACCCCCTGGTGATCTTCACCGACGCCGACTGCGTGCCGCCGGCGCGCTTCGTGGAGCGGCACCTGGCGGCGCACGGGCCCCGCACGCTGGCCGTCGGGGGGGCCGTGCGCCTCTCGGCCGAGGCCTCGGCGCGGGTCACCTCCGAGGTGGTGCGGGCGGGCTCGTTCGAGGGCTGGATCACCCGGGCCGACCGGCGCGACCTCGCCGTGCGCGCACGCAAGAGCCGCTGGGGCCTGCGCCTGGGCCTGAGGCGCTGGCCCAAGGTGCTGGGGCTCAACATGGCCTACGCGCGCGGGCTGCTGGACGAGGTCAACGGGTTCGACGAGGTCTACGAGGCCTGGGGCATCGGCGAGGACGACGACCTGTGCGAGCGCGTCATGCGCACGCAGCCGCGCCCGCGGGTGGCCGTGCTCTACGGCCTGAACGACGTGTTCCACCTCTGGCACCCCGTGCGCGCCACCGCTCAGGCGAGCCCGTTCCGGGCCTACTTCCGCTCGGAGCGCCCGGTGGCCTGCGTGCGGGGGCTCCGCGCGTCCGGCCCGGGGCCCGTCTCCGGCGTGACCCCGGCGCCGTGACCGGGCCGTGATGCCCGTTCGCGCGACCCGGCAGGGCGACGGTTCCGCCTCCGGGCGGCGCGCCGGGGCCAGGGGCTGCGTGGGAGGGGGGGCGGCGCGGTGAGGTCGTGGGCCGGGCGCGCGCGCGACGGGGCCCGGCCGCGCTTGCCTCGTCCGGGGAGCGCCTTTACGAGATCCTCATCCAACGGAGGGTCTCCCGATGCGACGGTTCTCTCTCGGAGCGCTGGGCGCGGTCGCGTTCACGCTCGCGACGGCTCCCGCGGCGCTGGCCGACGACGGCGGCGACGTGCGGGCGCTGGTCAAGGACGAGATCAAGGCCTACCTGGAGCAGAAGAAGGCCGACGACACGAAGGAGCAGGTCTTCAAGGCCAAGTGGAAGGACGGCCTCGCCTTCGAGACCCCGGACAAGCGCTTCACGCTGAAGATCGGCGGTCGCGTCCACCTCGACACGGTCTTCACCAGCGCCGAGGAGGCTCTCCAGGGCCCCAACCCCGGCCTGGCCGACGACTTCGACGCTGCGACGTACTTCCGCCGGCTGCGGCTGTACGTCGCGGGCGACCTCACGCCCTACGTGGACTACAAGATCCAGCTCGACTTCGCCGACCCGAGCGACGGCCAGGTCAAGGACGCCTGGATCACGGTGAAGAAGCTGAAGGAGTGCCTGGGCTGCTGGGCGCCCTCGATCCGCTTCGGGCACCAGTTCGACTGCCTGGGCCTGGAGCACCAGACCTCCTCGAACCACACCGCCTTCATCGAGAAGTCGCTCACCGACGCGCTCCACCCGGGTCGCGCGCTGGGGGTGCAGCTCTTCGACTCGTTCTGGAAGGAGCGGGCCGTGGCCCAGGTGGGCGTGTTCTCGACCGACAAGGACGACGACGTCAACGGCTTCGCGCTGTGGGACGAGGACGACACGGACGGCGGCTGGGCCGCCACGGGCCGTTTCTCGCTGATCCCCTGGGCCCAGAACACCTGCCGCTTCCTGCACGTGGGCGTGGGCGGCTCCTATCGCAACGCGCACGAGGTGCGCTTCTCGGCCCGCCCCGGCCTGGGCCGCGGCCCGGCCATGGTGGACACGGGCGCGATCTCGAGCGACCTCGAGGAGCAGACCCTGGTCAATGGCGAGCTGGCCCTGGTGTGGGACTCGCTGCACGTCTCGGCCGAGTTCGCGATGCACGGGCTCACCTCGCCCTCGCGTGGCGACCCCTCGTTCAGCGCGTGGTACGTGCAGGCCGGCTGGTTCCTCACCGGCGAGAGCAAGGCCTACGCCTTCCCGTCGGGCCTCTGGGGCAACACGAAGCCCTGCTGCAGCTTCCTGAGCAACGGCTGCTGCTGCTGGGGCGCCTTCGAGCTGGTCGCGCGCCTGGACATGCTCGACCTCAACGACGGCACCGTCACGGGCGGCGAGCTGACCAACGTCGCCGCGGGCCTGAACTGGTACCTGAACCCCAACGTGCGCCTGATGCTGAACGTGATCTTCAGCAACACCCAGGACCGCGCCAGCGGGGGCGTGGTGATCGCCGACGAGGACGTGACCTCGTTCCTGATGCGCTGGGACGTTCACTTCTAGCGGGCGCGGCGCGGCGGGGCGGGCCCTGGGGCCCGTCCCGCCGGCCCTACCCGGCCGTCGGCGGGGCGGAGGGGGGCGCCGGGGCCTGCGGGGCCGCCGGGCTCAGGTCCTGCAGCCGCACCAGCTCGGCGTAGAGACCGCCGCGCGCGAGCAGCTCGGCGTGCGTGCCCTGCTCCACCACCCGGCCGTGCTCGAGCACCA
>CAZPOZ010000464.1:0-3260 GCA_964588235.1 uncultured Planctomycetales bacterium | reverse complement strand
CGTCGTCATCGGCCTTCCGCTACCGGCCCAGCGCGCCGGTTGCCTGGGCACGGCCCGCAGAGGCCATCCATGGGCCCTTCCACAAGAGAGGTCTCGCCCTCCGACGGGCCTTACCCCTGACTTGGTGGCCATGGCCCTGAGCGCCGCCCCGGCCCGCCGGGACGGCCCCCGCGGCCGTCCGTTCACAGGTGCAGCACGAAGTCGAGCAGCTCGTGCGCCCGGGCGACGGCCAGGCCGCCCTCGCGGGCCTGGACCTCGCTGAACTCGCCCCGCCCCGGCCAGCGCGCGCCGGGCTCCACGAGCACGAAGGGCACGGGGTCGTCCAGGTGGCGGCCCGTCTCCACGGAGACGGCCTCCCCCGCCACGAAGAGCAGGCGGCTGCCGGGCACCTGCTCCAGGTGACGGAGCGCCGGCCCCAGCACGTAGGCGTCCAGGCGCTCCAGGGTCTCGACCTTGGCCACGAAGTCGCGGGCGTGGGAGGCGGCGGCCAGCGCGTCCACGTGCAGGAAGACCACGTCGTGGCCGGCCAGCTGCTCGAGGGCGGCCTCGGCCTTCGAGCGCAGGTTCGTGTCGGGCAGGCCCGTGGCCCCCTCGGCCCGCACCACCGGCAGGCCCTGCAGCCGGGCCGCCCCCACCACGCTGGGATGCACGCCGACGCAGGCGGCGCTCAGCCCCGTGCGCTCGCGGAAGGAAGGCACGGGCAGGCTCACGCCCGGCCCCCAGGGCCAGATCAGCGTGGCGGCGTTCTCGCCCAGGTCGCGGCGCAGCTCGTTCACCTCGTGGCGTGCGAACAGGTCGGCGCTGCGCTCGATGGCCGCCAGGAGGCGCCCGATCCCCGTGCCCTTGGGCAGCGCGGCGCTCAGGCTGCGGCCCACGACCTCGGTGGGCGGGACGGTGACCACGCGCAGGTCGCGCGCGCCCCGCCAGACCAGGACGTTGCGCCAGCCCGCGCCGGGCACGAAGGCCAGGTCGTCGTCCTGGCAGGCCTCGGCCAGCGCCCCGAGCAGCAGCGCGGCCTCCTCGCGGCCGACGTGGCCGGCGGTGGGGTCGTAGACGGTCTCGGCGTCGGCCGTCACCAGGGCCAGCCGGAACGCCTGGTCGAGCGAGCCCACGGGCACGTCGAAGGCGGCCGCGTCCAGCGTGCCGCCCAGGTCGCCGTAGACGCGCGGGTCGAGGCCGAACAGCGCCAGCGCGAAGGCCCCCTCCTCGGGGCGCAGCCCCTCGGGCGCGGGCACGACGTGCCCGACGCGTCCCTCGCGGGCCAGGCGGTCGAGCACCGGCGTGGCGGCCGCCTCCAGCGGCGTGCGCCCCCCCAGGTCGGCGACGGGGCGGTCGGCGGCCCCTGCCGCCACGACCACCAGCGTCTTCATCGCGCACCCTCGGGCTCCGCGGCGTCGCCGCGGCGCCGGGGGCGGCGCGGCGGCGGCGGCTCGGCCTCGGCCGGCGCGGGCCGGGGCTCGCCGGGGAGCAGCAGCCGGGGGAACGGCTGGCCCGCGACGGTCACGCGCTCCAGACGGCCGGGGAGGGCCGTGACGTAGACCTCGAGCGCCGCGCCCACCCGGGCGTCGTGGACGTGGCCCGCGTAGGCCAGGAACTCGCGCGGGGCCACCACCGCGTGCAGGTGGACGTGCGGACGGTCCTCCTCCATCGAGATCGAGCCCGTCAGGGCCGCGACCTCCATGCGCTCCTCGAAGCGGCGCTTGACGTAGGCGTTCTCGGCCGGGTCCAGGAAGCCCAGGGTGACGACGTCGAGGGAGCCCAGGCCGGTGAGGGAGGCCGCCGTGATGCCGGCGTCCAGCGCGAGCTGGCGCAGGACGGCGACGAGGTCCTCGCCGGGATCGAGCCGGACGACGTGCCGTCCGCCGCCGAAATCGTGGTGCCGCATCGGGGCTCCGGGTGGGACCGCGCGGGAGGATACCGAGCCCCGGGCCTGCGCGGAACGGCCGATCCCCCGGCAGGATCCGGCCCCCCAGGCCGGGCCGCCGGGCCCCCGGCCCCCCGGCCCCCCTCGCGTACCCTGCGCCCGTGCGCCTGCACCTCGTCGTCAACCCCGTGGCCGGCCGCGGCCGGGCGGGCCCGCTCGCCGCCGCCGTGGCGGCCGCGTTGCGGGCGGGCGGCGTCGGGGTGAGCCTGCACGCGACGGCGAGCGCCGCCGAGGCCCGGGCCCACCTGGCCGGGCTGGGCGCGGACGCCTTCGACCGGCTGGTCCTGGTGGGCGGCGACGGCACCCTGAGCGACGCGCTCGCCGCGCGGGCCCTGCCGCTCCCCTGGCCGGTGGGCCTGCTGCCCATGGGGACGGCCAACGTGGTGGCCCGCGAGCTGGGCCAGCCGCTGCGGGGCGCGCCGGAGGCCCGCGCCGCCGCGCTGCGGGAGGCCGAGCCGTTCGAGGCCGACCTCTTGGAGCTGCGCCGTCCGGGGGCGCCGACCTCCTTCGCGGTGGCCAACGTGGGCGTCGGGCTGGATGGCGCGGTGGTCGCCGCGGTGCACGCCGCCCGGTCCCGGCGCGCGGGCCAGGGCGGCTACGGCGTGTGGGTCGCGCCGATCCTCTCGGCCGTCGCGCGCTACCGCTTCCCGCCGCTCTCCGTGCGCGTGGACGGCGACCGGGTCTACCAGGCGGCGGCCGTGGTGGTGCAGGGCGCCGCCTGCTACGGGGGGCTGTTCCGGCTGGCGCGCGGCGCCGCGCTCGACGCGGGCCGCCTCCACCTCTCGCTGGTCACCGGGCGCACGCGACGCGACCTGCTGCGTGTGCTCGTGCGCGCCCTCGCGCCGGGGGGCGTCCGCGACGCCGGGTTGCTGCCCTTGACCGCGCGCGAGGTGGCCGTGACGGCGCCCGAGCCCGTGCCCTGCCAGGCCGACGGCGACCCGGCCGGAGCCACGCCGCTCTCCGTGCGGCTGCGGCCGCGCGCGATCCGCCTGTTGCGGCGCAGGCCCGGGGCCTCGCCCGCGTAGGTCAGCGGCCGCGGGCGCGGCGCGCGCAGTCGGGGCAGATGCCGTGGGTCACGTGCCGGCCCGTGCCGCCCTCGGTGAACGGCTGGAGCGCCAGCCAGCGTCCCGGCGCCAACCGCACGGCGTGGCACCAGGCGCAGATGGGGATCCACCCCGGGACCGTCGGCCCCTCGGCCCCGGCCGGCACGGGCAGCAGGGGCTGCACCTGCTCGAGCAGGTCGAGCAGCGAGCGGCCCAGGTCGGCGCGCAGGTCGCCGAGCAGGCTCTGGCCGCCCGAGACGGCCAGCCCGCCCAACGCCGCCGCGCTGGCCTCC
>CAZPOZ010000463.1:0-3263 GCA_964588235.1 uncultured Planctomycetales bacterium | reverse complement strand
GGGCAGCGTGCTGCCGGTGGACGGCCTCGACGAAGTGTTCCGCAGGCACGACCAGAACTACGCGAAGGCCGACCGCACCGAGGGCGCCGCGTACGCCGACGCGTTCTGGGTGGCGGCCCGTGCCTATCTGATCAAGACCCGGTCCCTGGACGACGGCAAGGTCCGCCGGGAGGCCCGCAAGGCCGCCATCGTCAAGACCACCTGGAACCTCTGGTTGAAGAAGTACGCCGCCGCCGACGATCAGGCGCACGGCGAGGCCAGCTGGCTGACCACCTACCCCAGCGGCGTGGACCCGCAGACGAAGATCGTGGAGGACAAGAAGCGCATCCGCTGGGCCGCCTTCAAGGGGAAGGAGCTGCTCAGCGAGAGCCAGCGCATGCACAAGCGCCTGTCGTTCCTCCGCGCGGAGGAGCTCGGACTGCTCAACGACCCGGACCGGGAGCGCTTGGAGAACGACGTGCTCAAGCGGCTGCGCGCCTCGCTCCGGTAGCCGCCTTCGCTGCCCGCGGGCCGTCGGCGAGGATGGAGCCCATGCCGAGGTCCCCGCGCCCCTCCCCCGTGCCGGCTCCGGCGCTCCACGCGCGCGCCGACCGGCACGGGGCCGTGGTGGAGGATCCCGCCACGGGCGAGTGCCTCCGGCTCACGCCCGAGGGCCGCTGGACCCTGTGGAGCCGGCCGCGGGGAGCCCTGCGCCGCGCGCTCACGGGCGAGGTGCGCGCCGGGACGCGCCGGTCGGTCGCGCTCGACCCGGCTGCCGCCGCCCTCGTGCACGAGGCCGTGCGCCGCGCCGCCGCGCGCTTCGCGCGCCGGGTCGAGGACGAGCCCGCGCTCGCCCTGGTGGGCGACCGCCGACGGCTGCACGACCTGCTGCGCCGGGCGGCCGCCCGCGGCGCGCCCGAGGGCCTCGCCGACCTCAGGGCCGCCCACGCCCTCTACCCCGAGGGCGTGCCCATCCTGCCCCCCCACCGCGCGCGCGACCTCGTGGTCGTCCCGGCCCGCGGCTGCCCGAACGCCGGCTGCTCGTTCTGCGCCTTCTACCGCGGCCGCCCGTTCCGGCCCCTCTCGGCAGCCGCCTTCCGCGAGCACCTGGCCGCCGTCGTCGCGCTGCACGGCGAGGGCCTGGCCGCGCGCGACGGCGTGTTCCTCGGCTCCGCCTCGGCCGCCTCGCTCGCCGACGCGCGGCTGCTCGAGCGCCTGGGCGAGGTGCGCGCCGCCTTCGGGCCCCGCCGGCGCGGGGTGGCAGCCTTCCTCGACCCCGACCACGCGCCGCCGCGCACGGCCCAGGGCTGGGCGCGGCTTCGCGACGCGGGCCTGCTCGACCTGACCCTGGGCCTGGAGACCGGCGAGCCCGCGCTGCGACGCGAGGTGGGCAAGTCGGCCGACCTGGAGCGCTTCGCGGCGACGGTGGCCGCGCTGCGCGCGGCCGGCCTGCGCGTGGCCCTGACGCTGCTCCTGGGCCTGGGGGGCGAGGAGCGCGCCGCCGCGCACCGCGAGGCCAGCACGCGCGTGGTCGCCTCCCTCGGCCTCGGCCCGCGCGACCTCGTCTACCTCTCGACGCTGGAGGGCTCGCTCCCCGCGGCGGAGCTCGCGCGCGAGCAGACCCTGTGGAGCCGCGCGCTCCACGGGGTCACCGCGGCCCGGCTGAGCCTCTACCCGGCGGCCTCGTTCGTCGCCTGGGCCTGAGCGCGCGACGCTCCCGCTGCGCGGACCGCGCCGCGACGCGACGAGCCCGTTGCAGGCAGCGCGGCTCACGCAACGCGGCCGCCGCGCGGACGGCGCACGGGGAGTCCGTGCGCGACTTCGGCCCGCGCGCCGGGTAGGTCAGTCGTGGAGGTGCTCATGCGCGGCGCGGCGTTGCTGTTGATCCCGGTCGTGCTCGCGGGAGCGCCCGCCCGCCTGGGCGCCGGAGGGCCGGCGACGGCGCCGGCCGATGCGCTCGCGCCGCTGCCGGCGGCGGAGTTCACGCTCGGAGCGGCGGCGCACCTGCTCAGGCGCGCCGGCTTCGGCGGCACGCCGGAGGAGGTGCGCGCGCTGCACGCGCGTGGGCCGGCGGGCGCGGTGGCCCACCTGGTGGACCTCGTGGACGCCCCCGACGAGGGGCCGCTGCTCGCGGACGTGGCGCCGATCCCGCGGGCCTCGCGCGCCCGGATGCTCGCGTGGACCGAGGAGCAGCGGCGCGAGGAGCGCAGCCGCGTGCGCCGCGCGGACCAGGCGCAGCTGCAGCGCGTGCGCGAGGCCTGGCTGCGGCGGATGGCCACCACGCGCCGCCCCCTGGTCGAGCGCATGACGCTGTTCTGGCACGGGACCTTCACCAGCGCCTACCGCACGGTGCGGGACAGCGTGCGCATGCACGGCCAGAACGAGCTGCTGCGCCGGCACGCCCTGGGTTCCTACGCCGACCTGCTGCGCGAGGTCACGCGCGACCCCGCCATGCTGTCGTACCTGGACGGCGAGAGGAACCGCCGCGAGCACCCCAACGAGAACTACGCCCGCGAGGTGATGGAGCTGTTCACCCTGGGCGTGGGTCACTACACGGAGGCCGACGTCCAGGAGGCCGCGCGCGCCCTGACGGGCTGGCGGGTCGTGGAGGGGCGGGCGCGCCTGCTCCCCGGCCGCCACGACGCGGGGGAGAAGACGATCCTGGGGCGCACGGCCGCGTTCGACGACGCGGGGCTGTGCGCGCTGCTGCTGGAGCAGCCGGCCACGTCGCGCCGCCTGGCCTCGCGCCTGTTCGCCTGGTTCGCCCACGACGCCCCCGACCCGGCGGTCGTGGACGCGCTCGCGGCCGTGCTGCGCGCGACGTCCTACGAGCTGCGGCCCGCGCTGCGCCTGCTGCTCTCGTCCCGCGCCTTCCACGCGCCCGAGGCCCGCGCCGCGCAGGTGAAGAGCCCCGTGGACCTCGTCGTGGGCCTGCACCGCGCGCTGGCGGTGACTCCGGGTCGCACGCCCCTGGCCGCGCTCACCCGGGCCCTGGGCCAGGAGGTCCTCGACCCGCCCAGCGTGAAGGGCTGGGACGGCGGCGAAGCCTGGATCACGAGCAGCAGCCTGCTGGCGCGCTACAACGCCGCCGCCGCGGTCGTGGGAACCGCCGCGACGCGCTCCGAGGTCGCCGCGGCCGCCCGAGGCGGGCGGGGCGATCAACGCCGCGCGGCCACCGAGGAGGAGGAAGACGACGAAGCCCGGGCGCAGGCGGCGCGGCGCCGCGACCGCGCCCGCGCGGCGCCGAGCGCCTTCGCCGCGGCGGCCGACGTGAGCGCGCGCGG
>CAZPOZ010000462.1:0-3274 GCA_964588235.1 uncultured Planctomycetales bacterium | reverse complement strand
CAGAGGCCATCCATAGGGCCTTCCGCAGGAGAGGTCTCGCCCTCCGAAGGACCCTGCCCCTAACTTGGTGGCCATGACTCTGAGAGGGAGGCGGGATTCGGTGCGGGAGCCGCGCGCGCCGGCGAGGTTCCTGGTTCCCCTGGGCCCGCGCGCCCGTAGACTCGGCGCCCACCGCCGACGGCGACTTCCCCGGGACGGAGCGCATGAGCCGCAGGTCCACCGATCTCCTGGACGTGTTCCGCAGCGAGCGCGCGCAGCCCGGGCGCGGCGCCGCGGGTCGCGCCTCGGACCGGGGCCCCGACGCCGAGCCGCGCGCGGGCGCAGGCCGGCGCGCGTTCCAGGGCCTGTTCCTCGAGCCCCGGCAGCTGCTGCTGGGCTCCTCGGTGGTCGTGCTGCTGCTCGTGTTCGCCTTCGTGCTGGGGCTGAGCGTGGGCCGGCGGGGCGCGACGCCCGGCGCGGCCGCCTTGGCGCGGACGGAGGGCCGCGAGGCCGCCGGCCTCCTGGGCGACGACACGCGCGTCTTCGTGCTGGGCCGCGTGCCGTACATGGACATGACGCGCGCCACGCAGAACGAGCCCCAGACCCTCTTCCGCAGCCTGACCGAGATGCGCACCGTCCCGGCCGACCGGCTGTGGATCCTCGACGAGAAGGAGAGCCAGGCCTGGGTGGTCGTGCTGGGCCCCTTCCCCGACAAGCCCCGGGCGGCCGAGTTCCTGCGCCAGCTGAACCTCACACGGGCCCGCGTGGGCGGCTCGTACCCCTTCGAGGCCCCCGAGTACCGCTCGCTGCCCGTGGCCGGCATGCCGCGCGAGCGCCTCCCGGCCCGCTGACGCCCCCCGACGCGCGCCCCACGGGGGAGGGAGGGGCCTCTGCCCAAGGGGCGTTCCAAGAGTTGGCGGGGGGATCGGGGCGGGTGATACTCGCCCGCTTCGCCCCCCGATCCGGGAACGCCTTCCATGTCGATGCACAAGAGCCTCAGGGTCCGCAGCCAGATGCAGGGCCAGCGCAGCGTCCTCACGCGCTGGGAGCGCATCGAGAAGCTGAAGGAGAGCGGCCGCTGGCACGACGGCGACCAGGTGCTCGGCCTGCCCAAGGTGCGCACGAAGTTCAAGGTGCGCGCCCGCAAGGCCGCCACGACGGCGGCCGCCCCGGCGGCGGGCGCCGCGGCCCCCGCGGCCGCGCCGGCAGCAGCGGCCGCCAAGGCCGGCGCCGCGGCCCCGGCCGCCAAGGCGGCCGCCCCCGCAGCGGGCGCCAAGCCCGCGGCGGCCGCCCCGGCGGGCAAAGAGGCCAAGAAGAAGTGACGCCACGAGCAGCTGACGCCACGGGGAGGAGGCGCCGCGGGGAAGGGGCGCCACGAAGAGACGAGGCCCGGCAGCCGTCGGGGGTGACGACAGGCCCGGGTGGCGTCTCGACGGGGTGACTCGAGAGCGCCGCTGGGGGCGCCGCGCCGGACCCTACCGGGCAGGGCTCCCGGCGCCCGGCGCACCCGCGCCCACATGCAGGGCCAGCGCAGCGTCCTCACGCGCTGGGAGCGCATCGAGAAGCTGAAGGAGAGCGGCCGCTGGCACGACGGCGACCAGGTGCTCGGCCTGCCCAAGGTGCGCACGAAGTTCAAGGTGCGCGCCCGCAAGGCCGCCACGACGGCGGCCGCCCCGGCGGCGGGCGCCGCGGCCCCCGCGGCCGCGCCGGCAGCAGCGGCCGCCAAGGCCGGCGCCGCGGCCCCGGCCGCCAAGGCGGCCGCCCCCGCAGCGGGCGCCAAGCCCGCGGCGGCCGCCCCGGCGGGCAAAGAGGCCAAGAAGAAGTGACGCCACGAGCAGCTGACGCCACGGGGAGGAGGCGCCGCGGGGAAGGGGCGCCACGAAGAGACGAGGCCCGGCAGCCGTCGGGGGTGA
Organism: uncultured Planctomycetales bacterium; assembly: GCA_964588235.1. GTDB lineage: Bacteria > Planctomycetota > PLA2 > PLA2 > JAEUHO01 > CAZPOZ01. The sequence continues at coordinate 1,382 of CAZPOZ010000462.1, read as the reverse complement.
CGACAGGCCCGGGTGGCGTCTCGACGGGGTGACTCGAGAGCGCCGCTGGGGGCGCCGCGCCGGACCCTACCGGGCAGGGCTCCCGGCGCCCGGCGCACCCGCGCCCACGACGCTCCCGCGCCGGGGCGCGCGCGGCGCCGGGACCTGGGGGAACTGGGGCAGGTCCTTGCCGTGCGCCGCGTACCAGGCGCGGGCCTCGGCGGCGTTGGCGAAGCGCTGCCCCGTCAGGCGGCTCAGGGCGTCCACCAGGTAGGGCTCGACCCAGGTCTCGGTGTAGGAGGCGCCCTTGACGTGCACGTCGAGCACCACGCCCTCCAGGATCATGCCGATGTTCGGGTTGGCGATGTTGCTCGCCTGGGCGATCTCGACGTCGTAGTCGCGGACGTAGGAGATCTGGTTGAGGAACGAGACGAACTGCCGCGTCCCGGCGCCGTGGCTCTCCAGCCGCTTGACCACGTAGCCGGCGGCGCGCTGGTCGCCCAGCAGCGCGATCGCCTGGGCCGCATTCGCCACCAGCTGGACGCTCGACGAGCCGAGCGCGCGCACGAACGGGATGGCGACGTCGTCGTGCCCGAAGGACTGGGCCGCCAGCACGGCCTCGCGCCGGACGTCGGCGTCCAGGTCCCGCGCGCCGTGGAACAGCAACGCGCGCAGCGCGCTCTCGTCGCCCCACTCGCCCAGCAGCCGGCAGCAGGTGGCGCGCACGCGCGCGTGGGGCGAGGAGAGCAGCCCGAGCGCCGCCTCCACGAGGTCGCGAGTGGGCGCGCCCGCCAGGCTGCGGCGGGCCGCCGCCGCCAGCGCCGCGTCCTCGCCGGCCAGCGTGTTCAGGAGGGCCGTGAGGCGGGCGGGGTCGGTCGTGGCGGGCGCCGCACGCGCGCCCGCGGGGGCGGGCAGCGACTGCGCGGCCTCGACCTCCTCGGGCAGCCGCCAGGCCCCGGCGTAGAGCACGAGCCCGCGCCGCCGTCGGGCCTCGTCGGCCGGCAGCCAACGCCCCTCGACGCGCTCGTGCCCCAGCGCGCGACGGGCGGCCGCGTGCTCGGGCTCCAGGCTCAGCACCCGCGTCAGGGCCTGCCGCGCCTCGTCGGAGAGCCCGAGGGCCTCGGCCTCCAGCGCCAGGCGGTACCAGGCCGCCGACGTGGAGGGCGCCGCCTGGGCCTGCAGCCGCGCGAAGCGGGTGCGGGGGCCGTCGCCGGGGGTGAGGCCGGCCACCTCGGAGGCGGCGAGCGTCACCGGCCCGTCGGGCGTGGTCACGCGCAGCCCGCCGTCGGGCAACCGCTCGACGCTGCCCTCCAGCGTCAGGCCCTGGCGCGTGGTGACCACGTCGGCCGTCGCGGGCGCCGCAGCCCCCGCGACGACCAGCAGCGGGGCCAGGGCCCAGGGCA
>CAZPOZ010000461.1:0-3274 GCA_964588235.1 uncultured Planctomycetales bacterium | reverse complement strand
CACCTCCAGGGCCCGCATCGCCAGGTCGTGCCCGCCGCGCGCAGGCCCGAGGCGGTGATCCAGGGGCACGCGCACGCCCTCGAGCCGCAGCCGGGCGTGGTTGCTCGCCCGGTGGCCGAGCTCGCGCCCGGGCAGGGGCTCGGCCGTCAGCCCCGGCGTGCCGGCGGGCACCAGCCAGCACTCCAGGCCCTGGCGCCCGCGGCCCGGCTCGGCCTGGGCGAACACCAGCGCCAGGTCGGCCACGCCGCCGTTGGTGATCCAGACCTTCTCGCCGTCGAGCACGGCGGAGCCGCCCTCCACGCGCACGCGGGTGGCGATCGATGCCACGTCGCTGCCCGCCCCGGGCTCGGTGAGGGCGTAGCAGCCCACGGCCGTGCCCGCCAGGAGCGGCGGCAGCCAGCGCGCGCGCTGCCCGGGGGTGCCGTGGGCCGCCAGCGGCGAGCAGACCAGCCCCGCCTGCACGGCGTGGAAGCCGCGCAGGCTGCCGTCCACGGCGCCCAGCTCCTCGGCCACCAGGGCGGCGGCGAGCGCGCCCGCGCCCGCGCCGCCGGCGTCCGCCGGCAGGCCCACGCCGAGGAGGCCGGCGGCGCCCAGGCGGGCGACCAGGGCGCGGTCGAAGCGCCGCTCGCGGTCGCGCTCGCGCACGCCGGGCGCGGCCACGTCGCGGGCGAAGGCCTCGGCCCGCGCGCGCCAGGCTTCCTCGGCCGGCGACAGCGCGTAGCGCTCGGCGTAGGACGGCCGCGCGGGCACGGCGCTCAGCGTCCCGTGAAGCGCGGCTCGCGGCCGGCCTTCCAGGCCTCGTAGAAGGCGCGGTGGTCGCCCGCGCGCAGCAGGAGGGCCTGGGCCACGGCTTCCGACTCGATGGCCGAGGCCAGGTCCATGGACTGCTCGTGGAGCAGCAGCCGCTTGGTCATCGAGAGCGCCAGCGTGGGCCCGGCGGCCAGGCGGCGCGCCAGGGCCTGGGCCTCGGCGAGCACCTGCTCCGGCTCGGCCACGCGCGTGACCAGGCCGGCGGCGAGCGCCGTGGGCGCGTCCACGCCGTCGCCCAGCAGCAGCCACTCGGTGGCCCGGGCGAGGCCCACGACGCGAGGCAGCAGGTAGGCCGCGCCCATGTCGGCGCCGGTGAGCCCCACCTTGGTGAACAGGAAGTGGATGCGCGCGCGGGCGCTCATCACGCGCAGGTCGCAGGCCAGCGCGATCACGGCCCCGGCGCCGGCGGTGGTGCCGTTGAGCGCGGCGATCACGGGGCGGTCCAGGCGCCGGATGGCTTCGACCAGCTCGCCGGTCATGCGCGTGAAGGTCAGCACGTCCTTCACGTCCTGGTCGAGCAGGCGGCCGATGATGTCCTCCACGTCGCCGCCCGAGCAGAAGCCCTTGCCCCGGCCGGTGAGCACGACCACGCGGACGCTCTCGTCGTGCCGCAGGGCGTGGAAGCGGTCGGCGAGCGCGCGGTAGACGCCGAAGGTGAGCGCGTTGAGGCGGTCGGGCCGGTCGAGGGTGATCGTGGCCACGCCGTCGGCGAGCTCGTAGGCGAAGGGCAGCTCGGGCATGGGGCCTCCGGCCGGGGGGCCGCGAGTCTACTTCGCGGGCGGCGGGGGCTCCCGCTTGGTCGGCGGCGGCCCGGGGGCGGCCGGCGCCTGCGGGGCCGGCTCCTGCTCGGAGGGCGTGATCACGGGCGCGGCGTGGCGGGAGGTGGCGCGCTTGAGGAACAGCAGCGCGAAGCAGGTGTCCACGTTGCTGCCGAAGGAGCCCTGGGGCATCTGCCGGTCGAGCAGGACTTCGGCTCCGTCGAGGTACCAGTCGTTGGGGCCCAGGTAGCGGAAGCGCCCGAGGATGCCTGCCCGCTCCAGGCCGTAGAGGTAGTAGAGGTGCCAGACGTCGCCGCGACGGCCGAAGCCGGGCGGCGGGCCGTCGGCCGCGCCGTCGGCGCGCTCCACGGGGTTGGAGGCGACGTCGTAGTTCGCCTGCATCCAGGCCATGGCGTCGCGGATGGCGCGGCGCGTGTCCAGCCGCAGCTCGCCGGTGAAGCGCCGCGAGCCCCAGAGCTCGCTCTGGCAGATGATCAGCCCGGCCAGGCCGGCGGTGGTCATCGAGCCCGTGACGGGGTCCGGGGTGCCCGGCACGTAGCGGAAGCCGCGGGCGAGGGCGGGCTCGCTCCACTGGAAGCGGTAGCGGCCGCGCACCTCGTTGCCCTTGATCAGCACGGGCTTGCCGAAGGCCTCCTGGGCCTTGAGCAGGCCGGCGAGGGCGTCCTGCCAGACCTTGGCGGGCACGAGCGAGCCGCAGCGGTTGGCGGCCTGCAGGCCGAGCAGGGCGTACTGCGTGTTGCTCAGGTCGGTGTCGCCGGCGGCGCCCTCGCCCGGGCTGCTGGGGTAGCGCCACAGGCCGCGACCGTTCTGGTTGTCGACGAGGAACTCGACGCCGCGCTTCATCCAGGCCAGGTCGGCCTTGGAGATGAGGCTGGCGCAGGGGTCCTTCGTCTTCACCTTGCCGTAGCGGTCCACCTCGTCGGCCTCGAAGGTCTCGTGGGCCGGGGCGTAGCGTGCGGCCAGGGCCATGAGCAGCACGCCGACCTCGTAGGTGCGCAGCAGGGGCTGGGGCTCGAGGAAGGCGAAGGCGCGCGTGATCGCGGGGTCGTCGGGCTTGACGCCGCACTTGAGCAGCGTGAGCGTGGCCAGGGCGGTGGGGCCCATGGGGTAGCCGCCGTAGGGGGCGGGCCAGGACCCGTCGGCGCGCTGGGTGCGTCGGAGGTGGGCGACGCCCCGGTCGATGGCGGCGTTGACGCGCGCGCGGAACTCGGCGGGGTAGGGCGAGTCGGCGACCTGTTCCTCGCCGAAGGTGCTGTCGGCGCGCGCGGCGGGGGCGGCGGCGCAGGCGAGGAGCAGCAGGCAGAGCAGGGCGCGGGGCGGCTGCACGCGCCCCCATGCTACCGCGCTGGTCGGTGTCAGACACGGAGTCGCCCCCCGTTCGCCGCCGAGGCCCTTGCGGGCCGGCCGGCGGGCTCCACGGAGGCCCCGTCCCCGGGGGCGCACCGGCGTCGAGGGCGCTCGGGCTTGCGCGGTGTCGCGCTGACGGGCGCGTGGCAGTGGAACGGCGGTAGCCTCCGTCGCCGGACCCCTGCGGAGCAGCGCATGGAGATCAGCAAGAAGCCCTGGCCCATCCTGAGCGTGTGCGGGTTCAGGTCGCGCATCGACACGAACCCGGACTTCCAGCGCCCCGCCGTCTGGAGCCTCGGGCAGAAGCAGCTGCTCATCGACACGGTGCTGCGCGGGTA
>CAZPOZ010000460.1:0-3295 GCA_964588235.1 uncultured Planctomycetales bacterium | reverse complement strand
CGACGAACTTGGGCGCGCCGGCCGCGGCCCGGACCAGGCTCCACTTGCGGCCCGTGGGGAAGCCGGCGCCGCCCATGCCCATCTGGCCCGCCGCCCCCAGCTCGTCGGGCACGCGCGCCAGGGCGGCCTCGCCCTCCGCGAGCAGCCGCCGCAGCGCGCCGTAGCGCGGCGCGCCGGGGGGGTAGGGGTCGGTCTGCCAGCGGCGCGGCGAGCGGGTGGGCTCGTCGGCGGGCAGGGGGGCGCGCTCGAGCACCAGCGCCTCGACCCCGTCGGCGGTGGCCGGCGCGACCGGCACCTCCTGCACGGCCACGGCCGGGGCGCCGTCGCAGCGGCCCAGGCAGGAGACGCTGCGCACCTCCACGTCGGGGCTGGCCCCGAAGCGCCGCTCCAGGGCCGCGAGCAGCGCGGGGGCGCCCCGCAGGTGGCAGGCCGCGTCGCGGCAGACCGCCACCTGTCGGCGGGGGGGCGGGGTGCGGCGGTAGTGGGGGTAGAAGGACGTGACGGCCGAGAGGGCGTAGAGCGGGATGCGCTCGTCCTTCGACAGGCGCGCGAGGGTCTCGTCGCTGAGCCAGCCGTGCTCCTCCTGCAGGGCCGACAGCCGCTGGAGCACGTTCAGGGGCAGGCCTTCGGCCGGGGCGTCCGCGCTCATGCGGCGGAGCATAGCGGCACTGCCCCGCCGGCCCCCACCTTCGACCGGTCACGGGCGGGGGAGCCGCTGGTGTCGGGGCCGGGCCGGTGGGAACCTGAGGAGCGCGCGGGCGTCCAACCTGCGTGGGCCGCGCTCCACGGGGTCGGCCCCGCCCGTCCGTCCCCCGGAGGCTCCCATGCGCACGGCACCCCGGTCAGCCCTCGCCCTGGTCCTCCTCCTGGCGACGCTCCTGCTCCCCGGGGGCGGCGCGCCGGCGCGGGCCGACATCGCGCCCGACCCGGAGTACGGCACCACGCTCGCCCCCTGGGGCCCCTGCGGCGTGCGCATGGCCGACGAGCACGTCGTGCTCAGGCTCGAGCGCGACCGCGTGCTGGTGGAGGCCACCTTCACGCTGGTCAACGGCGAGAGCGCCTCGAAGCTGCGCGTCGGCTTCCCCGACGCGGTCCAGGCGACCCGGTGGAGCACGGACGTCGCGGACCCGCCGGAGGGCGCGAGCCCCAAGCTGCTCGAGTTCCGCGCCCGCGTGGACGGGCGCGAGCAGCCGGTGACGCCGCGCTACTACCAGCGCGACGTCGGGCCGCTGGTGCGCAGCGAGCTGGCCGACGCCTTCCGGGCGCGGGAGGCCGCGCTGGAGCGGGCCACGACGCCCGAGGAGAAGGCGCGCCTGCAGGCGGAGATCGACCGGGCCCGCGAGACCTACGGGTGGTGGAACGGCACGGGCTGGCTCACCTGGGAGATGGAGTTCGCCCCGCGCGCCACGCGTACCGTCGAGGTGTCCTACCGGACCTCGTACCGCGGCGAGTACCGGCGCAGCCTGCTGGGCGCCGCCGGCTTCGAGTACATCCTCAAGACGGGCGCTTTCTGGGACGGCGTGATCGGGCGGGCGATTGTGGACGTCGAGCTGGGCGCCGGCCTCACGCCCGCGCACCTGGTGCTCGAGCCCTCCGGGGCCGTGCCCACGCCGGGCGGCTTCCGCTGGGACTGGAAGGATCTCGAGCCCACCTTCGACGTGAAGATCCTCGTGCGCACCCACCCCGACCTGGCCGCGGCGGCCGAGGCCTACCGGCGCTCGGCCCTCGAGGCCGAGAAGGCGGGCGAGCGCGTGGCGGCAGCGCACGCATGGGCCTCCACCTACTACGCGCTCGCGGAGGGCGGACGCTGGGCGGAGGCGGCGGCGGCCGCCGCCCGCGTGGCGGCGCTCGAGGCCGAGCTGGCGGGCAGCGAGGGGCCGGCGAGCCGCACGCATCCCCGTCCCCGGCTCGACCTGCGCGGCACCTACGTGCCCTGGGCCGGGCTGTGGGTGGAGGCGCTGGTGAAGGCGGGGGACGAGGCGGGCGCGGCGCGCGCCGCCGTGGCCGCTCGGCCCGTGCTGGACGCCTGGCTCGCCGCGGCCTCCTCGAGCATCCCGTGGGGGCGGCTCGACGGGGCCCGCACGAAGGAGCTGCTGGAGCTCGTGCGCCGGCTCACGGGCTCCGACCCGCCGCCCGACGGCCGCTGAACGCCCGCGGCCCGGCGCGCGTCGTCCCGCCGTCCGTCGCTCAAGCCTCGCCCTCGACGATCCAGTCCTCCAGGCGGTGCGCCTCCGCGCGGTACTGGCCCGGCGTCGTGCCCACCCAGCGGCGGAACTCGCGCGTCAGGTGCGCCTGATCGACGAAGCCGTGCGCCGGGGCCAGGCCGGCCAGCGGGCTCCACGGGGTCCGCCGCAGCTCGGCCAGCACCCGCTGCACCCGGCCGATGCTCAGCAGCGGGCGCGGGGCCAGCCCGACGTGCTCGCGGAAGGCGCGCTCCAGCCGCCGAGGTCCCCAGCCGACGTGACGGGCCAACCCTCCGACGCCCACGGCGCCGCCCCCGGCCAGCGCGGCGCGCACCGCCTGCACGACGGGGAGCGGGGGCAGCCGCGCGCGCGAGAGCCGCGCCAGGCACCAGCGCTCGGCGGCCGCCACGCGCGCAGCGCCGGACGGCGCCGCCGCCAGCGCTTCGCCCAGGCGGTCGGCGTCCGCGCCCACGACCTCGTCGAGCGGCGGCAGCCGGTCGAGCAGCCCGGTCGGATCGACCCCGAGGAGCGACCGCGCGCCCCAGGGGTGCAGGCGGATGGCGAACAGCTCGATCGTGGGCCCCGGCCGCAGCAGGAGCGGCGCGCGCAGCTGGCCCGCGAGGATCGCGCGGGGCTGGCGGCCGGCGCGAGGCCCCTCCTCCCGTGTGAACGGGGGACCCAGGTGGACGATGATCTCCATGCGTCCGTCGGGCACGATGCGCTCCGGCGGGCGCCCGGCCAGGCGGGACGCATCGCTGAGCCACCAGAAGCGGCGCACGTGGGCGCGCAGGGCGGGAGTGGGCTGGACCTCGGCGAAATGCACCCGCAGAGCCTACCCGTGCGAGAAGAGCGGGTGCGGCGCCGGCCGCGAGGAGGTCGCCGTGTTCGAGGTGCGCGGCCTGACGAAGGTCTACCGCAACGGCGAGGTCGAGACCCGCGCCCTGGACGGCGTGGACCTCGACCTGGCCGCCGGCGAGCTCGTCGTGCTGCTCGGGCCCTCCGGGAGCGGCAAGTCCACGCTGCTCAACATCCTGGGCGGGCTCGACGTGCCCACCTCCGGACGCGTGCGCTGGCGCGACCACGAGCTCTCCACGGCCTCCGAGGCCGCGCGC
>CAZPOZ010000459.1:0-3300 GCA_964588235.1 uncultured Planctomycetales bacterium | reverse complement strand
CGCTGGGTGACCGGCGGCGGCCGCGTGGCCGTGGCGCGGCGCGACCACCTGGCCTCGGTGCGCGCCGCGCGCGCCGTGGTGAAGCCCAAGGAGCCCTTCACCGTCGAGGTGCGCACGGTGGACGCCACCGGCGCGCCCGTGGCGCGCAGCGGCAGCGTGAGCGTGCTGCGCGTGCGCCGGGCCCCGGCGCCGGCCCCCGTGCCCCCCGGTGACCCCGTGGAGCGTGGCGGACGCCGCCCGCCGCTGCCCCCCGCGCCGAGCCGCGTGCTGGAGGAGACCGAGACCGAGGTCGCCGTCACGCAGCTCTCCACCGACGCCCGCGGGCGCGCCGAGGCGCGGCTGAGCCTGCCCGAGGCCGGACGCTACCGCCTGCGCTGGAAGGCCGTGGACGCCCGGGGCGGGCTCGTGAGCGCCACCGGCGACGTGGAGGCGCTGGGCGAGGCCGAGGATCCGTCCAAGGACGCGCGCCTCGTCCCGGCCCGGCTCACCTGGATCGAGGGCGAGGAGGCCGAGGTGCTGCTCTCCACGCCCGTGGGGACGGGCACCGCCCTGGTCACCTACGAGGCCGACCGCGTGCTGGAGCACCGCTTCGTGACGCTGCAGGGCACCAGCACGCTGCTGCGCCTGCCCCTCTCGGGACGTCACGCGCCCAACGTGCGCCTGGCCGTGGCCGTGCCGGCGCGCGAGCGCCTGCTCGAGGCCGACGCGGAGGTGGTCGTGCTGCGGCGGCTCCAGGTGGAGGTGCGCTTCGACCGCGCCGTCGCCCGGCCGGGGGAGGAGGTCGAGCTCACGATCACGACGCGCGACGCGGCGGGCAACCCGGTCGAGGCGCAGGTGGGGCTCTCGGTGCTCGACGCGGCGCTCTACGAGATCGCCTCCGACGCCAGCGCGCCGATCCTGCCGTTCTTCTACGGCACCCGCCGCGGCCACGAGGTGGCCACGCGCAGCTCGATCGGGTGGCGCGCCTACGGCGTGACCCGCCAGACCAGCGCCGACCTGCTGGCCGAGGCGGCCGCGCAGGGCGGCGACGCGGGCGAGGAGCTCGCGCGCAGCGCGCTGCGCCTGGCCCGCGAGGCCCTGCAGCGCGGCGACATGGACGCCGCCGTGGCGCAGGTGCTCCAGGCGCAGGAGGCCGACCCCTCCTCGTGGGACGCGCGTGCGCTGCTCAAGGAGCTGCGCGCCAAGCCGGAGGCGCGCGAAGCGCTCCGCCGGCTCGAGCCGGCGGCCGAGGCGCTCGACGACGCCAAGCACCTGGCCGACAAGCTGGCCCCGGGGGCGCTGCTGCCGGCGCCCGCGCCCGCGGCGGCGGCGCCCCGGCCGATGGACGCAGGCGACGAGGACGAGAACCGGGCCGAGGGGGCCGAGTCGCTGGGCACCGGGGGCGGGGCCGGAGGCGCCTTCAAGGGCCGGGGTGGCTCGAAGGACCGCCGCGCGGGCGGCGGCGGCCGCAAGGAGCAGGGCAGCGTGCCTTCGCTCGGCCTGGCCTTCGAGGGGGGCGGCATCGTCGGCGGCCTGGTGGCGCCCGGCGAGGGCTGGCTCGCGGCCCTGACGCTCGAGGAGGAGGCCGCGGCGCAGGCGTTGGCGCTGCGCAGCGACCTGCGTGACAGCGCCACCTGGCAGCCGCACGTGCGCACGGACGCCCGCGGCGAGGCCCGCGTGAAGGTGAAGCTGCCCGACAACCTGACCACCTGGCGGGCCGTGGTCTCGGGCGCCTCGGCCTCGGCGCTGGTCGGCGAGGGCCGCGCCAGCCTGGTGGCGCGCAAGGACCTGCTCGTGCGTGTGGACGCGCCCCGGTTCCTCACGCAGACCGACCTGGTGACGCTGCCCACGGCCGTGCACAACGGCACGGACCGCGAGCTCTCCGTGGGCGTGGTGCTGAAGGCCGAGGGGCTGACGCTCGAGGGCGAGACGCAGCGGCTGAGCGTGCCCGCGGGCGACGCGCGCGTGAGCGACCGGCGCGCGCACGCCCCCGGGTTCGGCGTGGCGCGGGTCGAGGCCGCGGCCGTGGCCGAGGGCGGCGGCGACCGTACCGAGGCCCGGTTCCCCGTGCTGGCCCGCGGCGTGCGGTTCGTGGACGGGCGCAGCGGGCTGCTCGGCACGGCCGGCGGCGACGCCCAGGCCGCGTTCGTGGACGTCCCCGACGACGTCGTTCCGGGCAGCACGCGCCTCACCCTGGCGCTGCATCCCGGCGTTGACGGCGCGGTGCTCGAGGCCCTGGGGGCGCTGGACGCCTTCCCCTACGGCTGCGTGGAGCAGACCGTGCACCGGTTCCTGCCGGCCCTCGAGGCCCGCGCCGCGCTCCAGGCCGTGGGCAGCCCGGCGGTGGAGCGTCTGGCGCGCCTCGACGAGGCCGTGCGGCGGGGCGCCGCGCGGCTGGTGAGCCTGCAGAACGCCGACGGCTCCTTCGGCTGGTTCAAGGGCGGCGGCGGCCACCTGACGATGAGCGCCTACGCCGTGCTCGGGCTCGTGGGCGCGCGCGAGGCGGGCGTGCCCGACCTGAACGCGGCCCTCCAACGGGCCCTGCCCGCGCTCAAGGCGCTGCTCGGCAAGGGCGACGAGGACGCGCGGGCGCTGGCGCACTGGGCCCTGGCGCGGGCGGGGGCGTTGGACGGCGACGCCTACGCCACCACGTTCCGTCGGCGCAACGACGACCTGAGCGTGCCGGGGCTGGCCTGGCTGACGCTGGCGGCGCACGCCGCCCGCCGCTCCTACGACGTGGAGGAGTGCGGCCGGCTGCTGCTCGCCCGCCGCGTGGAGCAGGGCGTCGAGACCCTGTGGAAGGCTCGCGCCGACCACTGCTTCCTCGGCAGCGACCGCGAGGCCACGGGCCTCGCCGTGCGCGCGCTGATCGAGGCGGGGCTGGCGGGCCCGCACGCCGAGCGCGGGCTGGCCTGGCTGCTGTCGCACCGGCCCCTGGGCGCGCCGGGCACCACGACCGAGATGGCGGCCTTCGTCGGCGCCGCCGCCGCCCACGTGCGCGCCAACCGCGTGCAGGGCTTCGGCGGCACCGTCGAGGTGCTGCTCGACGGCCGCGTGGCGCACACGCTGGCCACGGGGCCGGGCCGGCCCGGGGCCTCCCAGCTGCGCGTGCTGCTGCCGGGCGGCGAGGCGCTCGCGGCCGGGCGCCACACGGTCGCCTTCCGCCTCTCGGGCGAGGGCCGCCTGGCCTGGGCCCTGAGGCTCGAGGGCGTGCGCGCCACCGACGCGTTGCCCGAGGAGGAGCACGGCCTCGCCGTGGCCCGGCGCTACCTGGCGCCCGACCGGGCGCTGATGGAGGGCGAGAAGGCGCCCGTGAAGCCG
>CAZPOZ010000458.1:0-3308 GCA_964588235.1 uncultured Planctomycetales bacterium | reverse complement strand
GCCCGGCTCCAGCGCGCCGCACGTCCCTCGCATCGCCCCTCTTGGTGGCGTTGCGTCTCAGCGCGCGGCGGCGGGGCCCAGCCCCTGGCGGGCGACGATCGTCAGGTCGTAGCCGTGCAGCGCGCCGCGCGCCTCGACCTCGATCGGCCGCGGCTGGTCCAGGCTCGGCCAGGCGCCCACGTACTCGCCCTCCTCGCTGAAGTTCCCGTCCTCGTCCAGGTCGGTGCCGGCGCTGAGCCAGTACCGGCCGGCGGGCACCACGGGCAGCGTGAAGGTCCCGGTCGTGCTGGCGTTCACCTCGGCGGTGGCGGCCACCTGACCGGTGCTCACGTCGCGCAGGAACACGCGCAGCAGCACGGCCGGCAGCGGGGGCTGCGGCGGGAGCACGGCCATGGTCACCGCGATCGTGGCCGCCCCCCCGTTGCTCGTCAGCGCCACCGTGCCCTGGTAGCCGCCCGGGGGCAGGCCCGCACGGCTGGCCAGCAGCCTCAGCCCCGAGGCGTTGGAGAGCCCCGAGGGGGAGGGGATCAGCAGCGACTGCAGCCAGGCCCCGCCGTCGGCCGTGGTCGTGAAGGGCGCATCCACGGTGAGCGGCAACGTGCCCAGGTTCGTGAGCACCAGGTCGCGCAGCGACTCCGACGCCCCCAGGTCGACCCGCAGGGTGTCCACGCGCAGGGTGGGGGGCGTGAGCGTGACCCCGGCGGCCGAGGCGACCGCGCGGTAGGCGTCCACCAGCCCGTAGCCCGAGAAGACGTCGGGGCCCGGCAGGTCCAGATCCCGGCAGGTGCTGGTGAGCAGCTGCTCGACGGTCGCGGGATCGAGGGTGGGCGAGACCGCCAGCATCAGCGCCACGACCCCGGCCACGTGCGGGGCGGCCATCGACGTGCCCTGGTACCAGCCGTACGCCGCCCGGCCCGGCGTGGTGGAGTCGTCCCAGATCGTCGAGAGCACGCCGTCGGCGTACCCGTCGCCCGTGCGGTCCACGCGCAGGTCGCCGCCGGGGGCCGTCACGTCCAGCCCCGGCCCGTACGACGAGTACGGCGCGCGCGCGTCCAGGGCGTCGGAGGCCGCCACCGAGATCACGCCCGCGTAGCCCGCCGGCAGCGAGAGCGTGCCGTGGCCCTCGTTGCCGGCCGAGGCCACGAGCACGACGCCGGCGGCCCGTGCCGCGGTGACGGCGTCGAGCATGACCTGGCTGCCCACGGGGCCGCCCAGGCTCATGTTGATCACGCGCGCGGGCGCGGCCGGGAGGGTGCCCGACGAGTTCGAGAGCCCGGCCGCGAAGCGGATCGCGTTGGCGATGTCGAACCACGTCCCGCCGCCCAGCCCCAGCGCGCGCAGCGGCATGATCCGCGTGGCCCAGGTCACGCCGGCCACGCCGGCGCCGTTGTCGGTCGTGGCCCCGATCGTCCCCGCGACGTGCGTGCCGTGGTAGGAGCCGTGCACGCCGTCCAGGCCCCGGTCGCCGACGTCGGTGGGGTCGGGGTCCAGGCCGTCGCCGTCCAGCGCGATCTGCGGGTCGGAGATGAAGTCGTAGCCGGGGACCAGCCGCGCCGCGAGGTCGGGGTGCGGCGTGATGCCGGTGTCGATCACCGCCACGATCACCGAGTCGCTGCCGTGGGTGAGGGACCAGGCCTCGGGCAGGTGGATGCGGCCGTAGTGCCACTGCAGCGGGTAGTGGGTGTCGTCGGGCGTGGAGGTCGTGCGCGCCCGGGCGTTGGGCTCGGCCCAGGCCACACCCGGCGCTCCCGCCAGCCGCAGCGCCGACGCGAGGGTGGCGCGCGCGCGCTCTACCGGGTCCAGGCCCGCGGGCAGGGCCACGCGCACGCGCCGCGGGCCGGCCGGGATGCGCAGCAGCTCCTCGCCGCCGGCCAGCGCGACCGCCTCGTCCTCGTCGGCCTCGGCGCCGGCCAGGGCCTGCACCAGGACCTCGCCCTCCGCCAGCGGCTGCGGGACGCGGCCGTAGGCCTGCGTCAGCCGGGGCAGGCGGGCGCCCTCCACCGCCAGCCGAGCCGGGGCCGCCGCGGGCGTCGCGCCGCCGGGCTTGGGGGCGCCCGCCGCCGGCGCCTGCGCGCTCAGACGCAGGCGCCAGAAGGGCTGGAAGCCCGTCGCGGCGTGCACCCGCAGCAGCAGCAGCCGGCCTGCGGCCACCGTGAGGCTGCCGTGGCGCTCGACCCCGTCGGCGCCCGTCAGCGTGAGCAGGGGCACCGGCGCCCCCAGGTCGGCCGTCGCGTCGAGCACCTCCAGGTCGAGCCGGAGGAAGGCCGGGATCTCGAGCGTCAGCGCCAGGGTGGTCGCCAACGGGAGCGGGAGGAGCCAGCCGTCGTGCGGGTCGCCGACGGCGTCGGCGGTGCCCAGGGCCTCGAAGGTCTCGCCGGGGTAGAGGGCGCCGACGTAGGTGGCCTCCCCGGGCGCGTCGTTGGGCTCCTGCTCGGTGAGCAGGTGGGGCACGGCCGAGAAGGTGAGCTCGAGGCGGTAAGGGGCCGCGCCCGACACGGCGGCCACGACCACGTCCAGCGCGCCGCGGGCGAGGAACGAGAACGTCGCGCCGCTGGGGGCCTCGGCCAACACGAGGACGGGTTGCAGCGAGGTGGCGTCGTAGACCAGCACGTCGAGATCCGGCGCGGCGCCGCCCGCCCCTCCCTCCTCGACCGTCAGCACGGCCTCCACGCGCAGGCGTTGGGCGCAGCGCAGCCGGTAGCCGTCCAGCGGGTCGCTGGCCGCGTCGGCCGCGCCGAAGATGGTGACGCGCTGTCCGGCCAGGAAGCCTCCCAGCGCCTGGGGCGCCCCCAACGTGTCGTTGGGCTCGAGCTCGGTCACGGCCGGGCGCGTGTTCACGGCCAGGGTGAGGCCCCCCTGCAGGCTGCCGGTCCCGGCCGCGGCCGGGACCTCGCCGGCCGGGGCTTCCCCGGCGCCCGACCCTCCCCCGCAGGCCGCGAGCGAGCCCAGCGCGAGCGTCAGGGCGAACGTGCGGGCCAGCGAGCGCCCGGGGCCTCGCGACGGCGGCTGGGGGGAGAGGCGCATGCGCAGCTCCACGGGGTCGGCGGACGCACCTCGCCCCGCGGGCCCGCGGCCCGAGGAGACGACGTGACGCGGACCTGCTCCGGAGCGCCCTGCCCGCCTCAGCGTCTTAGCCACCAAGTTCGGGAAGCGGACCTGCGAAGGGTGAGACACCTCCCGCGGAAGGCCCACGGATGGCTTCTGAAGACCGAGCGCAGGCAACCGGCGCGCTGGGCCGGCAGCGGAGGGCCGATGACGACGCGCCTCAAGGCCTGCGCAAGGAGGAGGAAGCGGCCTGAGCGCCCGGC
>CAZPOZ010000457.1:0-3321 GCA_964588235.1 uncultured Planctomycetales bacterium | reverse complement strand
CCCCTGACCGGCACGGCCTCTGGCCAGGCCTCGGGACCCTGGCAACAGGACTTCCCACTCAGGACACGAGCCTGGTGGCCATGGCGCAGAGCCCCGGGAGCGCTGCCCCGCCCCGGCTCACTCGTCTTGCGCCGCCTCGATCACGGCCTCGGCCACGTGGATGGGCGCAGCGGTGGCCACGGCGAGCGCGAGCGCGTCGCTCGGACGCGCATCGACCTCGGCCACGCTGCCGTCGGCCCGCACCAGCCGGAGCAGGGCGTAGAAGGTGCCCTCGCGCAGCTCGGTGACGTCCACGCGCTCCAGGCGCGCCCCGGCCGCCTCCAGCAGGGTGACCATCAGCTCGTGCGTCAGCGGCCGCGGCGGCCGCGCCCCCTTCACCAGCCGGTCGATGGCCTGCACCTCCGTGTAGCCGATGACGATCGTGAGCGCGCGGCTGCCATCCTTCTCGGCCAGCGTGACGAACTGGCGGTCGGACGTGTCGTTGATGTGGATGCTGCGCAGCTCCATCCGGACCACGGGCGGGGCTCCAGGGCTGCGGGGATGCTACCAGGGGCCCCGAGCCCTCCGCCGGCGGCTCGCACTCGCCGGGAGTCGTGGTTGAAGGGAGGCATGGACCCGTCCGTGCCCCTGCTCCGCGTCCGTCGTGGCGGTCACCCCGAGTCGGAGCACCGCGGCGGCGTCGTGCTCTGGGAGGGCGCCCGCCGCGCGGCGGCCCTGGGCGACCCGTCCCGGCTCACCTTCTACCGCTCCTCGAGCAAGCCGCTGCAGGCGCTGGCCGGCGTCCACGGCGGCGCGGCCGACGCTTTCGGGCTCTCGCCGGCCGAGCTGGCCCTGGCGACGGGCAGCCACAGCGGCGACCGCGTCCACGTGGAGGCGGCGCGCTCGATCCTGCGCAAGGCCGGCGTGCCGGAGCAGGCGCTGGGCTGCGGCGGCCACTGGTCGATCGACGCCGAGGTCGCCCACGCGCAGCGCTGCGCGCACGCCGCGGCGCCCGCGGTGCTCTCGAACTGCTCGGGCAAGCACGCGCTGATGCTGGCGGGCGCGCGCCACGGGGGCTTCTCGCTCTACGACTACCTCGCCCCCGAGCACCCCCACCAGCGGCGCATCCGCGCCGACGTGGCGCTCTTCGCGGGCGTGCCCGTCGAGCGCGTGGCGGTCACGATCGACGGCTGCTCGGCCCCCACCTTCGCGGTGCCGCTCGAGGCGGTGGCACGCTCCCTGGCGCGGCTGGCGGCGCCCGAGGGGCTGCCCGAGCCCCAGGCCCGCGCCGCCCGACGGCTCGTGGAGGCGATGCGCGCGCACCCCGAGATGGTCGCGGGCGAGGGACGCTTCGACACCGAGCTGATGCGCGCCGCCCAGGGCCGCCTGGTGGCCAAGGGCGGCGCCGAGGGCGTCCACGTGGTGGCCGTGCCGGAGCGGGCGCTGGGCCTGGCGGTCAAGGTGGACGACGGCAGCGACCGCGGCTACCGCCTGGTGGTGATCGAGATCCTGCGCCGCCTGGGCCTGCTCAGCGCCGCCGCCGCCGCCACGCTCGCCGAGCGTCAGGGGCAGAAGACGCAGAAGAACTTCGCCGGGCGCGCCGTGGGCGACCTCGAGCCCCTGCTCCCGGCGTCGTTCCCCTGACCGTCCCCGTCCCCCGGACGGGCTCGTCCCCGGCGGGGGCGGGGTCCCCCCGCCGCCGCGCAGGGAAGCGCCAGCCCGGCCGCCGAGGGGCCCGTCCGGGGGAGGGTGTAGGGTCGGGCTCCCCGAACGCCATGACCCACCCGATCCGAGACACGTCCCCCCAACCCCCGCAGCCCGGCGCCCCCCCGCACTGCGGCGCGCGCGCCCCCGCCGCGGACGACCTGCTGCGCAGCCTCCGTGGCCGGCGGTTCGGCACGGTCCTGGCCGACCCGCCCTGGCGCTTCGTCAACCGCACCGGCAAGGTCGCGCCCGAGCACCGGCGCCTGTCCCGGTACGACACGATGGCCTGGGAGGAGATCGCCAGCCTGCCGGTCGCGGAGGTCGCGGCCCCCCGGTCGCACTGCTACCTCTGGGTGCCCAACGCGCTCCTCCAGGACGGGCTGCGCGTGCTCGAGCGCTGGGGCTTCACCTACAAGGCGATGCTCGTCTGGCACAAGGTCCGCAAGGACGGCGGACCCGACGGGCGCGGCGTGGGCTTCTACTTCCGCAACGTGACCGAGCCGGTGCTCTTCGGCGTGCGGGGCTCGTTGCGCACGCTGCCCCCGGGCCGCAGCCAGGTGAACTTCCTGGCCACCCGCAAGCGCGAGCACAGCCGCAAGCCCGACGAGCTCTACCCGTTGATCGAGGCCTGCAGCCCCGGGCCGAGGCTCGAGCTGTTCGCCCGCTACCCGCGGGAAGGCTGGGCCGTCTGGGGCGACGAGGCGGGCGCAGGGGTCGTGCCCCGGGGCCGGCGATTCAAGGGCTACGGCCTGTAGCAGCGGTCGGTGATCGCCACCGCGAGGACGGGGCATCCGCCGCCGTCGCCGCGGGTGAGCCGAGGCTCGAGCTTCTCCAGGGTGGTCGTGGTCGTGGTGGCGAACCCCCCGGGGCGCCCCAGCCGGATGGACAGTGCGCGGATCGCCGAGAAGCTCCGCGTGAGGATGACGCCGCCGTCGATGACCCCGACGTCGTACAGGGCGCGGAAGGCGGCCAGGTCCCGGTCGAGGTTGCCGTCCTTCGCGTGCCACTCGACCTCGACGGCGACTCCGTCCTTCACGTTGTCGATCTTGTGCCCCTCGTTGACCACCTCCCGCCGCCGCGTCGTCCCGCGGGACTCCCGCTGTTCGGCGCAGGGCATCAGCCGCAGGACGGACTCGATCCGGGTGTCGTGGCGTCCCTCGCGCCACCCACGACGCCGGAAGAGCCCGTCCAGACGCTGCGGTACGCGCGACTTCGAGCCCCCGCGCGCAGTCAGGTCCTTCGCCTGGAGACGGAAGCCGGCCAGCACCCGGGCGATCTCCCGGAACGGGATCGGGTTCGTGGCCGCGAGCACGGCGGCGGCGTTCCGGGTCTCACGCAGGTCGAACCGGGACAGCACCCCACGGGGCAGGACGCGCTCGAAGCTGCGGGTCAGGTCCATCCGGCCCTCCGGCCGGCAGCGACCCTACCACGCAGGGGCGGCGGTCCCCGCGCGGGCCGGCCCGGAGGGGGCGTCCGAAGCTGGCTCCCCTGCGCGCGAGCGGCGCGCTGGGCTCAAGGGCATGGCCACCGAGTTAGGGGTAGGGTCCTTCGGAGGGCGAGACCGCTCCTGCGGAAGGCCCCATGGATGGCCTCTGCAGGCCGTACCCGAGCGGCCGGCGCGCTGGGCCGGTAGCGGAA
>CAZPOZ010000456.1:0-3323 GCA_964588235.1 uncultured Planctomycetales bacterium | reverse complement strand
GAACGACTCCCCCGGCCGGCGCCGCGTGCCGTTCAGGCGCGGGAACTCGGCGCTGAGGAAGGCGAGGTAGCGCCCCCCCTGGACGGCGTGGCCGGTCAGTCGCCTGAGGCCTTCGGGGAAGCCGCGGTCGGGCCGCCCGCCCCAGCGCAGGGTGCGCAGCAGGAGCGCCAGCAGGCGCCAGAACGAGCCGGCCACGACCGCCAGCAGGCTCAGCGGCCAGGAGACCACGCGGGCCACCCACGGCAGCACGAGCGCGGTCGCCACGGGCGGGGAGGTCGCGTCGCTCACTTCAGCTTCACCCGGGGGTCCACGAGCGCGTAGGCCAGGTCGGTGATCAGGTTGAAGACGATCAGCAGGATCGAGCCGATCACGACCATGGCCTTGATCACGGGCAGGTCGCTCTGCGCGACCGCGTCCACGGTGAGGTTCCCCAGGCCCGGGATGCCGAAGAAGCGCTCGATGAGCAGCGAGCCCAGGATCAGGAAGGGGATCGTGACGATCACGCGGGTGAGGATGGGGATCAGCGCGTTCTTGAGCACGTGCACGAACAGGATGCGCCTCGCGGAGAGCCCCTTGGAGGCGGCCGTGCGCACGTAGTCCTTGCGCATCTCCTCGAGCATGACCGTTCGGAAGAAGCGCACCTCGCCCCCCAGGGCCAGCGCCACCCAGATCAGGATCGGCAGCCCCAGCGAGGCCAGGCCGGCCAGGCCCGGCTGGTAGCCGAAGACCGGGAACATCTTCCACTCGTGCGCCAGGTAGTACTGGCCGAAGAGGATGTAGGACAGCGCCGGGACCGACATCATGGCCACCGTGACGATCACGGTGGTCACGTCGGCCACGGAGTTGCGGTAGTAGGCGCAGAACAGCGCCAGCGAGACGGCCAGGAGGAGCTCGAGCAGGAAGCCGGGCACCGCCAGGGTGAGGCTCGGCCCCAGCCCCTCGGCCACCATCGACAGCACGGACCGGTCCTTCTGCAGCTTCCAGGAGGAGCCGAAGTCCCAGGTGACGATCTCCTTCAGGAACGACCCGTACTGCTCGTGGATCGGCCGGTCGGTGCCCAGGCGGCGGCTCTCCTCGGCGATCTTCTGCTCCGCCTCCGCCTGCGACAGGCCCTTCGTGCTCACCAGCAGGCGCGCGGGGTTGGGCGAGACCACGTAGAAGAGCAGGAAGGTGATCAACGTGACGCCGAGCAGGATGGGCACGGCGTGCAGGACGCGGCGGACGAGGTAGGCGCCCATCGCTCACCAGCCCTTCGTCTGGCGGCGCGCCGCGCGCAGGGTCAGGCCCACGATCAGGCCCACGGCCCCCAGGGCGATCAGGGCCGGCGCCCAGCGCACGCGGTTCCACTCGCCCAGGGCGGCCCGCCGGGCGGAGACGTCCACCAGGCCGTACTTGAACGACTTCTGCGAGATGTCGTTGTAGCGCCAGCCCGTCAGCCAGCGGTGCCGGAGGCTCCACTGCTCGCGGCGGTAGCGGAAGATCCACACGGCGTCGTCCACGACCAGGCGCTGCATGCGGCGGTAGAGGTCGGTGCGCTCCGGGCCCTCGGGCAGGGGGAGCGCCCGCTCGTAGAGCGCGTCGAACTCGGCGTTGGCGTAGTTGCTCGAGTTGGGGCCGGGCGAGCGGTTGGGCCCGTAGAAGAGCTGCAGGAAGTTCTGCGCGGCCGGGTAGTCGGCGCCCCAGGCCAGGCCGGTCATCTGGAAGCGGCCGTCGCGCTGGCGCCCGATCTGCTCCTGCCAGGAGACGCGGTAGGGCTCCAGCCGGAGCCCGATCTGCGCCATGTCGTCCTGGAAGGCGACGAAGAACTGCTCGTCGGTGGAGTCGTCGCTCACGTCCACCTGGATCGGCGGGACGCCCCGTCCCCCCGGCAGCCCCGCGGCGGCCAGCAGGTCGCGGGCGCGCTGGCGCGCCTGCCCCATGGTCTCGTCGGGCCGGCGCGTCCAGGGGTTCACGAACGCGGGGTCGAACTCGGGGAACTCCTCGATGATCGGCCCCTGCACCAGCGCCACGCGGTCGTTGTAGAGGTGCTTGCGGGCCCAGACGAGGTCGGTCGCCAGGCTCATGGCACGGCGCAGCGCCCGCCCGCGCTCGCCGGCCTTCCGCCCCAGGACGGGGTCGTCGAAGTTGAAGCAGTCGTAGATCACCTCGAGGCGCGGATCGCGTTCGAGCACGACCCCGTGGCTGCGCTGGCGGCCGCGGAGCTCGCCGGTGACCTCGTCCACGGCGGTGGAGAAGTTGTCCTTCGGGATGCCCGTGCGGTCGAGGTACCCGGAGTCGAAGTACAGCCACATGGGCTGCTGCTCCTTGAACACCGTGGCGATCACGCGGTCGTTGAGCGGCAGCCGCCGGCCGGCGAGGGCCGCGCGGCCCTGCAGCTCGTCGGCGGGGGTGGCCGGGGCAGGGTAGCGGTCGTCGCGGTAGCCGGGGTTGCGCACGAGCACCATCTGCTGGGCGCGGTCGTAGGAGGCGAGCAGGTAGGGCCCGCAGGTGACCGGGTGCTCGCGGAAGCCCGCCCCGTAGGCAGCCACCGCCTCGGGGGGGTAGACGCTCAGGTAGGCCATGGCCAGCACCCAGGGCAGCTCGCCGTAGGGTTCGACCAGGCGCAGCACCAGCGTGTGCGGATCGGGGGCGGAGAGCCCCTCCACCTCGGGGTAGCCCTCGTCGGCGCCGTAGGCCCCGCGGTGCTTGCGCTCGGCCAGGCCCTCCCGCTTGGAGGCCTCGTGGAAGGCGTCCAGGCCCACGATCCGGCCCTCGAGGGTCCAGGTCCCCGGGCTCTCCTGCTGCGCGTCCATCAGGCGCTTGATGCAGAAGATCACGTCGGAGGCCACGACCTCCCGCCCCCGTCCGCCGGTGGCCGAGAAGCACGGGTCGTCCTGCCAGCGCACCCCGGGCCGCAGGCGGATCGTGACCGTGCGCCCCCCGTCGCTCAGCTCGGGCAGGGCCTGAGCCAGGCAGGGCGCCAGGGCGAACGGGCGCTTGAGGTAGTCGTACTCGTAGAGCTGGTCGTAGACGTTGGAGACGCAGAGGTTGCTGATCTCCTCGTCGGCGTGGATCGGGTCGAAGCCCTTCATCTCCTGGATCACGGGCACGTGCAGGGTGCCCTCGTCGGGCTGGCCCGGGTAGGGGTTGGCCTCGCAGCCGGCCAGCAGCGCCGCGGCCACCCCCAGGAACGCGTGGAGCGTGCGCGTCGGGGGGCGGGCGGGCGTCACGGGGCGGAACGATACGCGCCCCCCGCCCCGGGGGCAACGGCCCGGCGGCCGGCTCAGGTCCATGGCCACCAAGCTAGGGGTAGGGTCCTTCGGAGGGCGAGACCTCTCCTGCGG
>CAZPOZ010000455.1:0-3344 GCA_964588235.1 uncultured Planctomycetales bacterium | reverse complement strand
AGGGCGAGACCTTCTCGCTGGTCGGCGAATCGGGCTGCGGCAAGTCGACTGTGGCACGCCTGGTGGTCGGCCTCTATCCGCCGACGGCGGGCTCGATCCAGTTCGACGGCAACGACATGGCGCAGCGCCGCAGCCAGGCCGCGACGGCGGCGCTGCGCCGGCGCATGCAGATGATCTTCCAGGATCCGTATGCCAGCCTCAATCCGCGCTGGCGCGTGTTCGACATCATCGCCGAGCCGATACGCGCTTTTAATCTGGCCAAGGACAAGGCAGACCTCGAGAAGCGGGTTGGCGACCTCCTGCTCCAGGTGCGCCTGACGCCGGCCGACGGCCGCAAGTACCCGCACGAGTTCTCGGGCGGCCAGCGCCAGCGCATCTCGATCGCCCGCGCGCTCGCCCTCAAGCCGCGGTTCATCGTCTGCGACGAGTCGGTCTCGGCCCTCGACGTCAGCGTGCAGGCCCAGGTCCTCAACCTGCTCAAGGACCTGCAGGAGGCCCACCAGCTGACCTACATCTTCATCAGCCACGACCTGTCGGTGGTGAAGTTCATGAGCGACACGATGGCCGTGATGAAGGACGGGCGCATCGTCGAGATGGGCCCGGCCGACGCCATCTACGAGAACCCGCGCGAGGAGTACACCCGGCGCCTGATCGACGCCGTCCCGCGGATCGACGTGGAGGGGATCCGCGCGCGGCGCGCCCGCCGGCGCGCGCACGTCGCGGGCGCCTGAGGATGGGCGACGACGTCACCAAG
This sequence comes from uncultured Planctomycetales bacterium, assembly GCA_964588235.1. Taxonomy (GTDB): domain Bacteria; phylum Planctomycetota; class PLA2; order PLA2; family JAEUHO01; genus CAZPOZ01. Next base: position 2,590 of record CAZPOZ010000455.1, on the reverse strand, counting down.
GGGGGCGACACGGGGCGCGCGCGGCCCGCTGGAGCCGGGCGCCTGCGCATCCTGGACGTGGACCTGCTGCGCTTCGAGCGCGGCGACGAGCGCGCCCGGCGCGCCGTGATCGACGGCGTGCGCGAGAGCCTGGGCACGGGCTTCGTCTACGCGCGGCACGACGTGCCCCCGGGCCTGATCGACGAGGCCGCCGGCCTGGTGGCGTCGTTCTTCCACCTCCCGCCCGAGGTGAAGCGCCGCTGGGTCGTGCCCGGGTCGATGGGCCAGACGGGCTACACGGGGCTGCTCGTGGAGACCGCAGCCTCGGCCGAGCGGCCCGACTGGAAGGAGATGCTCAACTGGGGGCGCGAGCTGCGCGAGGGACACCCGCTGCGCCGCCGCTACCCGCACCGCTACATGCCCCGGGCCCTGCCCGAGGAGGCCGTCCCGGGCATCGCCGCCACGCTGGGCCTGTTCTTCGACCGCATGCTCGACCTGCAGCGGCGCTTCCTGCGGATCGTGGCCGAGGCCGTGGGTTGCGCCCCGACCTTCTTCGACGCCCTGCTGGCCGACGGGCCCACGCTGGCGCGCGCGCTGCGCTACCCGCCCATGGCCAGCGCCCCGGGCGAGGGCTTCGTCTGGGCCGGCGAGCACGGCGACATCAACCTGATCACCGCCCTCCCGCGCGCCACGGCCCGCGGCCTGCAGGTGAAGATCGACGGCGGCTGGGTGGACGCGGTCGCGCCCGACGGGCAGGCGATCGTGAACAGCGGCCTCATGCTGGAGCGGCTGACCAACGGGCGCATCCCCACCGGCATCCATCGGGTCGTGGCCGACCCGGACCAGCCCGGCGAGCGGCTCTCGGTGGTCCAGTTCTGCCACCCGACCCCGTGGACGGTCCTCAGCCCGCTCGCCTCCTGCGTGGACGCCGCCCACCCCCAGCGGGAGGCGGCCATCACCGCCGGGGACTGGCTCGACCAGGTGCTCTACGACATCAACCTCTTCGAGGACGCGCGGCGCGTGCCCGGCGCGGCCGCCGCGCCGCGCTGACCCGGAGCCGGGGACCTCACGGCAGCGGCACGGTGAGCGTCCCGCCCGCGGGGAGCAGGCTGGCCCTGAGGCGCTGGGCCCGGGCGCCGCCTCCCGCGGGGACCCACAGCGCCACCTCGGCCGGCACGTCCGTCCGCCGCCATCCGGCGAAGAGCGTGAGCGCGCGCCCGTCGGCTCCCGGGATCGACCCCAGGCGCCTCAGGCGCGTCCGCGGAGCCGGATGCCCCGGGAGCCGCATCGAGCCCAGGTGCTCGGCTTCGAGCACCTCCGGCAGGGGGCGCCCCGTGGGCGCGTCGATCACCAGCCGCACGCGGCCACCGACCGGGACCGTCACGCGGGCGCTGGCGCAGGTGTCGGGCACCAGGTCGCCGCCGACGGGCACGAGGCCGTCGGGGAGCCCGAGGCGCACGTGCGTGCGCCGCGGCACGCGGTAGGCGATCCGGCCGCGCGCGTCGGTCGTGAGCCGCTGGGGCGCGTCGTCCGCCTCGGTCCAGCCGGGCAGCACGTCGCCCGCGGCGAGCACGGTGACCTCGAAGCCGCTCAGGCGCTGCCCCGCGCCGTCCACGAGCGTGAGCTCGGCGCGCTCGGCCCGACGCGCCCAGGCCTCCCCGGCCCGTCCCGCCCGCTCCTCGCCGGTCAGCCCCTCCAGGAAGGCCACCAGCGCGCGCACGTCCGCCTCCGTCAGCGGCAGCCGGGAGACGTGCGGGCTCTTCACCGGGTCGTCCGAGCCTCCGTCCACGTAGTAGCGCACGGCCTCGTCCAGCGAGCGGGCGCTGCCGTCGTGGAACCAGGGGCCCCGGAGGGCCACGTCCCTCAGGCTCGGCGTCTTGAACGCGCGGCGGTCGGCGGGGCGCGTGGAGACCGCCTCGCGACCCTTGTCGGGCTCCAGGATCGCCCCCGAGCGGCGCGCCTGGGTCGGGTCCGCGCGGCCGAACTCGCGCCAGGCCACGCCCGTGTCGTGGAACTGGAAGTCGGTGAACAGCACGCGGCCGTCGGCGGCCGGTCGCAGGGAGTGGCAGCGCGCGCAGCCCGCAGGGCCGGAGAAGAGCGCGAGGCCGCGCTGCTGCTCGGGGCTCAGGGCCCCCGTCTCGCCGGCCCGGAAGCGGTCGTAGGGCGAGCGCGTGCTCTCGATCGTGCGGCAGTAGGCGCCGATGGCGTCGGCGATGCGGGCCACCGAGACGTCGGGCGAGCCGTAGGCCGCCTGGAAGGCCTCGCGGTAGCGCCCGGCCGCCTCCAGGACGACGTCCACGCGGGGCAGCCGGCGCACGTCCACCGGGGTCGGGGCCTCCTCGGGCTGCGGCGGCTCGGGCGCGCCGCTCGGCGTCGCGTCCGCCGGGGCCGGCGGCGCTGCCGGGACGGGAGCCCCCGGAGGAGGGGCCGCGGGGGCCGGGGGCACGGGGGCGGGTGGACCCGGGGGGGCTGCGGGGGCCGGCGGGGCGGCCGGGGCCTCGGGCGGAGCGCTCTCCGGGCTGCCGCCGGGCCCCTCCCGCCCGGCGCCCTCGGCGGCGGGGGCGGTCGGGGTGGGATCCTCGGGCTCGCGGGACCCGTAGGGCTCACCGCC
>CAZPOZ010000454.1:0-3348 GCA_964588235.1 uncultured Planctomycetales bacterium | reverse complement strand
CGGGGGCGGCGGCGCCTGCCGGTACTTGCTCGGGTCGTTGCGGAACTTCCCGATCGTCCACTCGGCGTCCTTGACGGTGAACACCCAGTCGTCGCCCTTGCGGCGCACGTACCAGAGCTTCTGCTCCTCGTCCTTCTTGCCGAGGGTGAAGGTGTGCCGCGCGCCCGGCTTGCCGGGCTCCTGAGCCTCGAGCGTCACGGTGGCGACGACTTCGGGCGCGTCGAAGCCGTACTTCGCGTCGGCCTCGGGGCCGGCGGCGCGGTCCACGACGTCCTCGAAGATCAGGCCCGTGAAGGCGCGCACCAGCTCGTTCACGTCGTTGCCCGAGCCGGTGGCCGACTCCGGGGACACCATGTCCCAGCCGCGCTCGGGCGGCGGCGGGGGCGTCTCGCCGGGCTTGGGCTCGGGCGGGGCCTCCTTGGGGCGCTTGACCAGCTTGAGCGTGCGCGTGGAGGACTTGCCGTCCAGCTCGACCTTCTGCACGACCTCGATCGCCTCGACGCGATCGCTCGCCAGATCCTTGAACAGGGTGGCCTCGAACCAGGCCTCGGGCGCCGCGCGGGCCGAGTCGGCGCTGAAGTCGCGCACGCGCACCACGCGGGGCTCGTCGCCGGGCGTGCCTGCCTGGCCCAGCCGGACGTTCGTCTCGCCGCTCTTCCACGACGACTTGCCCACGCCGAGCGCGGCCAGCGGCTTCTTGGCCTCGTCACGCACGACGACCTCGATCCACGCGCCGTCCTGGACGTAGTCGGTGAAGGCCTCGGCGCGCCGCGTCGCCTCGCCCGCCACCCGCGCCTTCTTGAGCTCGGAGAGCAGGCGGTCCACGGAGGAGGGGTTGGCCGGGTAGTCGAAGGCGCTGGTCACGACCCAGCGGGTGTCGCCCTCGCGGTCGGCCCGCTTGGCCAGCGTCACCACGCGCTCCTTGCCGCCCGAGAGCAGGCTGCCGCCCTGGCGCAGCTCGATCTCGGCGGCGTTGGCGCCGGAGAAGGCGGGGAACAGGTCGGGGAGCTCCTGCGTGAGCTGGGTCGAGGAGGCGGAGGGCCGGAAGACCAGCACCCCCGCCAGCACGAGGATCGCGCAGGACAGGACCAGCACGCGGCGCTTGAGACGGGCGAGCTTGCTCATGGCTACCTCTGGGACTGCCGCATCAGGAAGACGATCACGCCGACGAAGAGCATCAGCAGGGGCACGCCGCCCAGGTTCACCCACATGAGCAGCGAGCGCTTCCCGTCGCTGACCTCCTCGATCGTGCGCGGCTTGGTGGCCTTGCCCCGCAGGCTGAGCAGCGCGTCGTCGCCCATCAGCCAGTCGGCAGCGTTGAGCACGAGGGCGTTGCCGGAGGTGCCCAGGCGCAGCATCATCGTGGTGCGGTTCTCCTGGCCCAGGACGTCGTTGGTGCCGTCCGCGTCGCCCAGGAGGACCAGGCGCACGCTGCCCTCGTCACGGCGCTTGCTGGCCGCGGCGTCGGGGGCGGCCGGTGCCGGCGAGCCCGGCAGCGGCGCGGGACCGGGCACGGGCTCCTCGCCCGGCTCGCCCTTGGGGCCGGGGGCCGGCTCCTTCGGCTGCTCGGGCGCCGGCGCAGGCGCCGGCTCCTTCGGTTGCTCGGGCGCCGGCGCAGGCGCCGGCTCCTTCGGTTGCTCGGGCGCCGGCGCAGGCGCCGGCTCCTTCGGCTGCTCGGGCGCCGGCGCAGGTGCCGGCTCCTTCGGGGCCTCCGGCGCCGGCGCGGGCGCCGGGGCGGGAGCGGCCGGGGGCGGCTCCCCGGGCGCGGGCTTGCCCTTCCACATCGAGCTGACCGGCCCCTCCACCAGCAGCATCAGCGGAACCTTCTCGCGCGGGAGCCCCAGCGGCGTCTCGCCTGCCTTGAGGGCGCCCAGGTCCTCGCTGCGGAACCCGGCCTCGGAGGTGGTGGCGAGCACCTGCACGTTGCGGCCGGCGGCCTTCTGCACCTCCGCGTCCACGGAGAACGGCGTGGGCCAGTACATGGGGATGGGGATCTGGCCGAAGACCTTCAGCGCGGGGTGGGTCAGATCCAGGTTGTCCGGCGTGACCGGGAACCAGTAGCCGCTGCTGGCGAACTCGCCCCGCGGGCCCTGGCCGACGATCGGGTAGATCATCCAGCGCCGCCGGTCGGCCTCGCCGGCCACCCCGCGGCCCACGGAGACGCCCAGCGCCAGGAGCCACGACTCCAGGCCCGTGGGCTCGGGCTCGCCGTAGGGCCGGTCGAGCACCGTGTCCACGCGGTGCTTGTCGAGCAGCACCAGCGCCTTGCCGCCGCGCAGCAGGAACTGCTCGAAGTGGAAGACCTGCTCGTCCTTCAGGTTCGTCGGCGCGACGAGCAGCATGGTCTTGACGTTCTCGGGCAGCTCCTTGTCGAGCGTGTGCCAGTACTGCACGTCCTCGCCGAACAGCCGCTGCAGCTGCTCGCGCAGCCCGTTGAACAGCCCCTGGCGCCCGCCCATCCCCCCGCCGGCCCCGGAGGCGTCGATCAGGGCCAGCACCCCCAGGCTCTTGCGCGTGGCCCGAACGAGGGCCGAGCCCACCTGGTACTCGAAGTCGCGCTCCATGCGCGTGAGCGCGTCGAGCACCTGGGGGTCGCCCGAGCCGGCCTCGACCACCAGCGAGCAGTAGCCCTTCTCGGCCTGCTGGCGGTTGCCCACCTTGGCGAAGAACTCGAACAGCTGCACCTTGGCCTGCTCGGCCTCCTCGCGGCCGTTCTTCTCGGTCGTGTCCACCCAGCGCACGCTGACGCGGTCGCCGGAGGCCTCGGCCAGCTCGTCGAGCAGGGCGGCGAACTTGCGCCGCTGGGGCTCGGCCGTCGGCGGCAGGCCGCCCCAGAAGACGCGGATGCGCGCGGGGTCCTGCAGCGAGGCCGCGATCCGGCGCGTGCCCTCGGAGAGCGTGTAGAGCCCCTCCTCGGTCAGGTCGATGCGCGTGGAGGCCCGGCCGACCACCACGTTGAGCAGCACCAGCGCGACGAGCAGCAGCACGGAGGCCAGCCGCGAGAACGAGAGCACCGAGGAGCTGCGCGTGGTCGTGTCGAACACGGTCACGCCCCCGGCGGTGACGACGGTCGGGACGGCCATGTCAGCGGTACCTCCGGTTGTCCACCGTCTCGGCGTTCAGGACCAGGAAGAACGCCGTGAAGGAGGCGAAGTACACCAGGTCGGGGATCTCGAGCACGCCGCGCCCCAGCGAGGCGAAGCGCGCGTCCAACGCGATCGTCTGCAGCGCCTCGCCCAGGCTGCCCGGGCTGCCGCGCGCGATCAGCCCCAGCACGAGCGTGAGCACCACGCCGGCGAAGAGCGTGACCAGGAAGGCCACGACCTGGTGGCGGGTGAGGGCCGAGAG
>CAZPOZ010000453.1:1560-3352 GCA_964588235.1 uncultured Planctomycetales bacterium | reverse complement strand
CTGGTTGCGCATCGTAGTCCACCACCTGAAGGCCCGCAGCACCCTGAAGCGAAAGATCCAGGTCAACCCGCCCAGCCCCGGGCTGCACACGAAGAGGCGGCGACCACGGCTCACCGCTGGATCCGCTGGCATGCAGCAGCACGTCCTCCTGCCCAAGCCCGCGGAGTTCGAAGAACCCCTCGCTGCTTGATACCGCACCTGCGAGGAACGGCGTGATGCTCCAAGGCGGTACCGCAGGCAGGCGACAGGCCACTACGCCGCCTGCAAGCGGCTCTCCAGGCCGACGCCAGGCAGTCCCCTTCAGCACGCGACCCTCCGGCATGCTCAGGAGGATCTCCGTGGCAGAGCCCTGAATCGTCGCGCGAGCTGGGGCCCAGGGAAGTGCAGCACCATCCTGATCGACTGCACGGTATGCATACACCTCCTGAGGCTCCGCACCCTCCAGCTCGACCCACAGCTCTCCCCGGGGGGCCATGGCGGGAACGTCCCGTGTGCGACCCGGTCCCAGGACGCTCACCACGGCCGGAGCGCGCCCGTCCGGCCCTCGAATCGACAGCCGGAGCGAGCGACGCGCGCCGTCGTGTGCGGGCTGAGCAAGCGTCAGCCTCGCGGTACTGACGCTGGCATCCACCCACGTCCAGTCCCCTGATGAGGGGTTCGCCAGCAGGGCAGCGCAAGTCACGCAGGACTCCGGCACGGCAGCCAGACGCAGGCGCTCCCGCGGCAGGTGCGGCAAGTAGAACGTAATGGGACGGTGAACCGCGTGTAGCGAGGAGTGGCGTCCTGCCGGATGCTGGGCTCCGGAGGTGCCTGATGACGCGCGCACGCCGACCCCGCAGCACGGCCGCGGAGATGCTGCCCCTCGTTGCTGCCTGGGAGCGAGGGGAGGGGACCCAGGCCGAGATTGCGGCGCGGGCCAGGATGCCGGCCTCGACGTTCGCGTGGTGGTGCGTGCGGCTGAGAAGCGGCGGGCCTACGAGCGGATTCGTGGCGGTGGACGTGAGGCCGCAGCCCGCCGCAGCTCCCGGCCCCGCCCTCGAGGTGGTGCTCGAAGGCGGCGCGGTCGTGCGCGTGCTGCCGGGGTTCGACGACGAGACGCTGGAACGGCTGCTGGGCACGTTGGCGAGGCACGCATGCTGACCCTGCCCCCGAGCGTGCGCATCTACCTGGCAGCGGGAGCCACCGACCTGCGCAAGAGCTTTGACGGCCTCAGCGGACTGACGCGGGACGTGCTGGCGCAGGATCCGCTGTCCGGGCATCTGTTTGGCTTCGCCAATCGGGGGAGGAACCGTGCGAAGTTCCTGCTCTGGGACCACGGCGGCTTCTGGCTGTTCTGCCGACGTCTCGAGGAGGGGACGTTCGACTGGCCGCGGGAGGGCGGCACGGGGCGCGTGGAGATGAGTTCGCGCGAGCTGCTGGCCCTTCTGGAGGGGCTGGACCTGAAGACCGCGCGCTGGAAGAGACGCTACGAGCGCGCGGCGCAGGCGACGGCGACGTGAGCGGTGCAATTGTCTTGAACGGCCATTGTCATTGACTTAAAGTTCCGTGCGTGACGACGGCGGACCTCCTCGAGAAGCTCACCCTCGCCGAGGCGGAGCTGGCGGCGTCGCGCGAGCAATCGCGGGTGCTGGAGGAGGCGAACCGGCGCCTCCTGACGGAGAACGAGGGGCTGCGGCGCAAGGTGGACGACCTGTGCCGGCGGCTCTACGGCAAGAAGAGCGAGCAGGTGGACCCGGCGCAGCTGGCCCTGGCGCTCACGGCGCTGGCGCAAGAGGAGGCCGCGGCGGAGGCC
>CAZPOZ010000453.1:0-1460 GCA_964588235.1 uncultured Planctomycetales bacterium | reverse complement strand
GGAGGCCGCGGCGGAGGCCAAGCCCGCGGAGCCAGAGGCCGACACCGGCGAGGCCCTGGCGCCGCCCCCGCCGCCCAAGCCTCGGCGCAGGGGCCACGGGCGTAGGCGGCTGTCCCAGGAGGCGCCGCGGGTGCGTGTCGAACACCGGCCCGCCGAGGCCGACTGCGTGTGCGCGACGTGCCGCACGCCCAAGGTGGTGATCGGCGAGGAGCTCAGCGAGCAGTACGACTACGAGCCCGCGAGCGTGCGGGTGCTGGTGCACGCGCGCCAGAAGCTCGCCTGTCCGGCCTGCCGGGAGGGCGTGGTGGTGGCGCCGGCGCCGGCCAAGGTGGTGGAGAAGGGGTTGGCGACGGCGAGCCTGATCGGGTACGTGCTGGTGTCGAAGTTCACCGACCATCTGCCGCTGTATCGCCAGGCCGAGATGCTCCGGCGTCAAGGCGTGGACCTGTCCGAGGCGACGATGCTGGGCTTCGTGCGCGATGCGGCGCGGCTGCTCGCGCCGGTGGCGGAAGCGGTGCACCGAGCGCTGCTCCTGGGTCCGTTCGTGCACGCCGACGAGACGACGGTGAAGGTGAGGCAGCTGCCGTCGGGGGTGAAGACGTCCTACTTCTGGGCGTTGACGGACCGAGAGCAGGTGCTGTTCCGATTCGCACCGGGCCGAGGAAGCGAGGAGGCTCGTGCGCTCCTGCGCGGCTACACGGGCTACGTGCATCGGGACGCCTACGTCGGCTACGAGGGAGCGCACGACGCGGCTCTCGGGCGCTGGATCGCCTGCTGGGCGCACGCGCGCAGGATGTTCTACGAGGCGCTGCGATCGGCGGCCGAGCCGGCGTCCAGGATGCTGGCGCTGATCGCCCTGCTCTACCGTGTGGAGAGCGCGGCTCGGCAGGTGGGCGACAGCGAGCGCCGTGCGCTGCGGCAGCTGGAGAGCGTGCCGGTACTGGCGAAGATCGAGAAGGAGCGCGAGCGCCAGGCAGCGCTGGCGCTGCCGCGCAGCGCCCTTGGCGAGGCGCTGACGTACCTGAAGAACCAGTGGACCGCGCTCAACCGCTACGTCGAGGACGGCATGCTGGCCATCGACAACAACTTGATGGAGCGCGCCATCCGGCCGCTGACGATCGGCCGCAACAACTGGATGACGGCGGGCAGCGAAGAGGGCGCGCGCTGGGCGGCGATCCACTACACGCTGGTGGGCAGCTGCAAGATGCAGGGGATCGATCCGTACGTCTACCTCAGGGACGTGCTGGAGAAGGTGTCGGGCGACGAGCATCCGCAGAGCCGCATCGACGAGCTCACGCCCAAGGGATGGAAGGCGGCCCGCGCCAAGGCTGCTGCGATCCAGACGCCCCCCGCCTGACCCGCACGAGCATTCGCGGGCGCGTTTCGTAGGGCCGCGTCAGCCGCGGCGACTCAGCAAGCAGCGCTTCGTACGCCCGCCAGGGTGGCGATGTGGTTCGCCA
>CAZPOZ010000452.1:0-3358 GCA_964588235.1 uncultured Planctomycetales bacterium | reverse complement strand
GGAGCGGGTGATCGGATTCGAACCGACGACAACAACCTTGGCAAGGTTGTGCTCTACCAACTGAGCTACACCCGCAGGAAGCGCCAACGTACAGCGCCCGCCGCCCCGGTCAAGCCGTCCCCGGGGGGTCGGTAGTGTCCTACTTTGCCCTCTGAAGGCTGGACTGAGGCACACCGGGGCGCTGGATGGGAGCTCTGCTGGGCGCCCCGCAAGCGGGGCGCCGTGGAAGGCCCGCAGCGGCGAGGCCGCCCCCGCTGCCGCTTGCGGCGGCGCTGGCACGCGCCGGCCTACGGTACGAGCCGATGCGGGCCTGAGCGCCCCCAGCCCAGCGCGCCGTCCGCGCGCAGGGGCAGCAAGCTAGGACACCACCGGGGGGTCCGGGGCACGCGTCGGCGCCCGGCGACCCGCCGGGGAGGGAAGTCGGGAAGGGCGCCCGCGGCGGATAGAACCGCTTGCGACGCCATGCCCTCCACCCTGCTCTACCCCGTCTACCTGCTGGTCATGGGCGGGGCGCTCACCTGCTTCGTGCTCGCCTACCGGCGGCGGCACGACACGCCCCGGCACGTGCGCCTGGCCCTCATGGGGCTGGCCCTCGACCTCGGAGGGACCCTCGTCGTGCTGCTCGTGCACCGGGGCCTGGAGTGGCCCATGCACGTCGCCCTGCCCACCGTCACCCTCTGGCACCGCCGCCTGGCCTACGTCTCCTCCGGCCTGCTCCTGCTCGTGGCCTTCGCCGGCTGGCGGCGCCTGCCCCTCCACCCGGCCCTCGGCCGCGCCCTCGTGCCGCTCTACGCCCTCACCCTGCTGCTCGCCGTCCTGGGCTACTGGCCCTACGGCGCCTGAGCCGCCGCTCCACGGGGTCGGCCCGCCCTCGACGCCACCCGGCTGCCCCGCCCGGCCCCCTCGCCCCGTCCCGGGCTGCGCGCCGCGCTACTTCCCGGGCCCCCCGGAGCCCTTGCGGCCCTCCCGCTCGGCGGCCTTCTGCGCGGCGCGGGCCTCGAAGCCGCGCTTGTAGGCGGCGATCTCACGCGCGTAGGTGCGTGCGCCGTCGCCCGTGCCCAGCTCGAGGTCGGCCGCCCAGAACTCATCCGAGAGGCCGTGGATCCAGGCGAAGGCCATCAGCGTCAGGTGCAGACGCGCCGGCTTGCCCGTGAAGGCCGCCTGCGCCAGCCGGAAGACCTCCGCCGGCGGGACCTCGGCCCAGGGCACGACCGCGGTCTTGCGCTCGATCTCGACCTCGAAGCCCGCCGGCCCCAGCACGCGCTTCACCCGCGCCGCGCCGCGCGCCAGCGGGAGGGCGCGGTCCCGCTCGGGCAGCGCCTCCACCGCCCCGGCCAGGCCCTGCTGCAGCTCCTCGGCGTGCTGGGTGACGTCGGCCCAGAAGCGCAGCTCGACCGCCGGCTGGCCGCCGGCGTCCTCGACCGCCGTGGGCACGCGGCCTTTGGCCCCGGCGAAGTCGCCCTGGCCCAGGAGGGCCTCGACCTGCGGCAACACCTCCGACCACTGCGTGCGCGTGGCCTCGACCGCCTCCGCGTCCGACCACGACCGGTCGGGATGCGGGTGCAGCTTGCCGGCCGGGATCTGCTTGAGGCGCTCCTCCGCGGCCTTCGCCGCTTCCGTGCCCTTCCACTCCGTGCGGAAGTTCCGGTAGCGCGCCAGCACCGCGTCGGTGTCGGACGGGCCGCGCCAGTTCTCGCGGATCCAGCCCTCCACGCCCTTGAGCGCCTGCGCCGCCTCGAGCTCGCGCTTCTTCGAGCGCTCCGCCTCCTCGCGCTTCTCGCGGGCCGCGCGCTCGGCCGCCGTCTCCGGCGGGGGCGCGGCGACGGGGGCGGGGCCGGGCCGCGGGGCGCTCACCGGGGCGGGAGGCGTCTCGCCACCCGAGGAGCCGCCCGCGAAGGCCAGCAGCGCGCCCAGGCCCCCCAGCACCACGACCCCGCCCGCGATCAGCGGCACCGGCGAGGCCTTGCGACGCGCCTCCCGCCGGCTGCGGTACCGGGCGCTGCGCGCCCGCAGCGCGTCCTTCTTGCGCAGGTCCTGGCCGCCGATGCGGTCGAGCTCGGTCACCGCCTCGGCCGCCGTGGGCCGCTCGGCGGCGTTGCGCTTGGTCAGCCGGCGCACGAGCTCGGCGATCTCGCGCGGCAGGTTCGTCACCTTGCGCTCGGGGTGCAGCGGCTCGCCCTTCACGTGGCTGGCGAGGATCTCCTTCACGGCCTTGCCCGCGTAGGGCGGCTGGCCCGTCAGCATGTGGAACAGCGAGATGCCCAGCGCGTAGACGTCGGTCTGCGGGACCGCCTGGCCCGACTCGCACACCTCGGGGGCCATGTAGTGCGGCGTGCCCACGCGCTGGCTGCCCGTCTCGTCGCCCGCCGCCAGGCCGAAGTCCACCAGCTTCACCGTGCCGTCCTGCAGCAGCACGAGGTTCTGCGGCTTCACGTCGCGGTGGATGATGCCCACCGCGTGCGCCGCGGCCAGCCCGTTGGCCGCCTGGCGCGTGACGCGCAGCGCGTCCAGGGGCTCGAAGCGCGACTCGCGCTGGAGGACGTCCAGGATCGAGTCGCCGTCGAGCAGCTCCATCACCAGGAAGTGCTGCTCGCCCTCCTGGCCCACGTCGTAGATCTTCAGCACGTTCTCGTTGTCGATGCGCGCGATCGCGCGCGCCTCGGTGGCGAACTTCTCGACGATCTCGGGCACCGCGCGCGCCTGCGGCAGCAGCACCTTGATGGCCACCGTGGCCTCGAGGGCCGTGTGGTGCGCCCGGTACACCGTGGCCGTGCGCCCCTGGCCGATGCGCGCCTCGATGCGGCAGCGGCCGAGCGTGGTGCCCACCAGCGGATCCGCCGGCGCCGCAGCGGCGGCGGCCGGGCGCGCCGCTGCGCCCGGCACGCCGGCCGTCTCGCCCGGGTCGTTGCCCGGCGCCGGGCGCGCGGCCGAGGACGGCTGCGACCGGGCGGGTGCCCGCTGGGTCGGCGGGGCCTTGGGCGGGACGGCCTTGGGCGTCGCGGCCTTGGGCGCTGCGGGCCTGGGAGAGGCAGGCGCCGGCGCGACGGGCTTCGCGGGCGCCGGGGCGCCGGGCACGACCGGCTTGGCCGGCACGGCGGCGGGCTTGAGCGGCGGCTGTCCGCTCGCGAGGGGGGGCTTGACGGGCTTCTTCGGGCTCGGTCCGCTCATGCGGCCGAGTGTAGCCAGCCGACGCGCGGCCCGCGCCGTGGCAACCGGGCTGCCAGCGCCTGCGCCCCACGCCCGTCAGCCCCTCCCCCGCGCGCAGCGACCCTGCGATCGGCTCAGCCCCATGGCCACCAAGCGAGGGGTAGGGCCCTTCGGAGGGCGAGACCTCTCTTGCGGACGGGCCCACGGATGG
>CAZPOZ010000451.1:0-3362 GCA_964588235.1 uncultured Planctomycetales bacterium | reverse complement strand
TGGGCGTATGGTGGGGATGCACCAGCGCATATATTTCAATAGGCGGTGCGGGCACGGCGGGCCGGGGGGCCACGGGCGCGGCCGGGCGCGAGGGCGTGAGCAGGTCCTTCTGCACGAACTGGATCTCGGTCGCGCCGGCGAAGAGCACGTCGCCGTCCTGCAGGGGGTGCCGCGTGACGCGGCGACCGTTCACGATCGTGCCGTTCGTGGAGCCCAGGTCTTCCACGAACCAGGCACCGCCCTCCTGGACCACGCGGAAGTGGTTGCGCGAGGCCTGCTGGTCGCCGAGCACGAAGTGGGCCGAGGCGTGCCGGCCCACGACGCAGGGCGCCCCCGACAGCACGTGATCGGTGCCTTCGCCGACGCCTTTGCGGATGACCAGCCGAGGCATGCCGCGCCTCCCGAGGACCCCGTCGAGCATACCCAACGGGCCCGGATCCCGCTGCCACCCGTGGGCGGACGGGGCAAGGAGCCGCCCTCCCGGAGGCGGTGCCCCCCCCGTGGCGGCCCCCGCCCCCGCCCCCGCACGCCAGGGCCCTCCGTAGGCTGGGGGGCCGCCCCTGGAGGCCCCATGCGCCGCGCCCTACGCCTCGCTGCCGCTGCCGCCTCGCTCTGCGCCCTGGGCCTGAGCCCCGCCGTGGGCCGGGCCGACGAGCGCCCCCCCGAGGCCGACGACGTGCTGGCGCTGATCGGGGCGCGCCCGGGCGAGCGCATCGCCGACGTGGGCTGCGGCCGCGGGACCTGGACCTTCATGCTCGCCCAGGCGGTGGGGCCCCGCGGTCAGGTGTTCGCCGTGGACATCGACGCCAAGGTGCTCGAGGGGGTCAAGGCGCGGGTGGAGGCCGAGCAGGCGCGCACCGTCAGCGTCGTGCACTCGACCCCCGACGACCCGCGCCTGCCTCCCGACACGCTCGACGTGGTGTTCCTCAACGACGTGATCGACTACGTCGAGCGGCCGGCCCTGGCCGGCTTCCTGGCCGGCATCCGCGCGGCGCTGAAGGTGGACGGGCGGCTGGTCATCCGCGACCCCAACGGGCAGCCCGACCGGGTGATCTCCGAGTGCTACCGCGCCGGGTTCGCCCTGGCGGAGGCGATCGTCCCCCTGCGCAACGCGCCCCAGCGCGCCTTCGCCGGCGGTTGGTACGCGCTCAAGCTGCGCCGCGCGGAGGTGCAGCCGGCCCTGCTGCCGCGCCTGGGCGAGCCCGCCCGGCACCGGCTGCGCCTGCACCTGGCCGAGGAGCTGTTCCGCGCGCGCCTGATCAGCCGAGACGAGCTGCGCGCGACCTGGGAAGGGCTGCGCGACCTGCCCGAGGAGGAGGCCGGCCCGGCCGCCGAGGCGCTGGACCTGATCCGCGCCGCCGAGGCCGTGGGCGTGCTGGAGCCCGGGCGCGCCGCGACGCTCCGCGCAGGCCTCTCCCGCTGACCGGTTGGAGCGGCGGGGGGACCTTGGCCCCCCCCGGTGCCACGCGGGCTTGCCGGAGCCCCGCTCTCGGCGAGAGTCGTAGGGCTGAGCCGGTCGTCGGCTTCCAAGGAGCTTCGCATGACGCATTCGCGCTTCGCATCGAGGCTGGCGACCCTGCTCGCCGGCTTGGCCCTGCTCGTAGCCCCGGGCTGCATGAAGGGCTCGCAGACCATGGTCGTGGGCAAGGACGGCGCCGGCACGGCGACGATGAAGATCGTCGTCGATCAGGGCAAGATGAACGAGATCATGGAGATGATCAAGGGCATGATGGGCGGCGGCGACGAGATGGGCGGCGGCGACCCGCCGATGAAGAAGGAGTTCGAGGAGAAGATGAACCTCGACGAGATCAAGAAGAAGCTCGAGGGCAAGAAGGGCGTCGAGCTGGTCTCCGCCACGCCGATCGACGACGCCGAGAAGAAGCTCAAGGGCTTCGAGGTGAAGGTCAAGTTCGACAGCATCGAGAACTACTTCCGCGCCGGCGTCGCCGAGAACGTGGACGTCGAGCTCGTGGACCTGGGCGGCGGCTCGTGGAAGATCACCCACAAGACGATCATGGGCGGCCCCGGGGGCGAGAGCAGCGGCGAGGAAGACGCGGCCCAGATGGAGATGGTCAAGGGCATGTTCGAGCCCTTCATGGGCGAGTTCGAGATGCTGCTGACCGTCACCGTCCCCGGGCAGGTGACCGACACGAACGGCACGAAGGACGCCGCCGGCTCCACGGTCACGTGGAAGATGGGCTTCGAGGACATGCTCGACTCCAAGAAGCGCACGCAGACGATCACCTTCAAGGCCGAGGGCGCCACCCTCAAGCCCTTCCACCTGCGCGTGGGCGACGACGGCAAGGTCGAGGACGTGCCCGCCAAGCCGGCCGAGCCCGCGGCGCCCGCGCCCGTCAAGTAGCGCGGCCGCCCCTCTCCGGCACTCCCTCGCGGGGCGCGACGGCAGGTCCGTCGCGCCCCGCTCGCGTCCGGGGGGCCGCGACGCCCGGGCAGCCCCCGCCGCCGCCCGCGCGCAGGGGAGCCGACTTGGGACGCCACCGGGTGGCGTCGCCCCTTGGAGCGGCGCGCCGGTGGGCGCACGATGGCCGCATGCGCGGCCTCTACACCGGCCTCGGGCTCTGGAACCTGCTCGTGCTCGCCGTCACGGCCGTGATGGGCGCGCTCAGCGGCGACGGCCTGCCCGTGCCCCGCGAGGCGCACCAGGTGATGGGCCTGTTCGCCGCCGTGTTCTGCTGCCTGGTGCACTCGATCCTGGTGACGCACTTCATCGGCAGCATGAAGTGGATCCAGCAGACGGGCCCCACGGCGGGCCTGGGCGACACCAAGCCCCTGCGCACGGCCTGGATCCGGGGGCGGGCCTTCCCCATGCTGATCGCGGCCATGCTGACCACGGTGGGCGCGGCCATCCTGGGCGGAGGGGCCGGGACCGGGTTGCTCGGGCTGATCCTGCACGCGGCCGCCGCCCTGGCGACCTTCCCCCTCAACGTGCTGGCGCTGCTGTGGGGCCGCGAGGCGGTGGCCGAGAACACCGGGCGCCTGCGCGCCGTGGAGCGCCTGGCGCTCGAGCGCCAGGCCCAGGGGCTGGTCGAGCAGGCGGAGGTCGAGGCCCTGCGCCCGGAGTCGGGGCGGGCGGGCGGCCGCACCCTGCTGTTCCTGGCCGCCAACGTCTGGGTGCTGTGGTTCTACCGGCGGCACGTCCTGCGCCTGCGGGCGGAGCCGCTCTGGCCCTACGCGGTGGGCTGCGCGCTGCTGGCGCTGGTGGGCTGGAGGCTGCTGCGCGGCTGGGACGCGGAGCGCGAGCCCGAGCCGCCGGCGCCCCGCCCCTGAGCGGCAACGCCAGCAAGCCGGGCGATGCGAGGCACGTGCGGCGCGCTGGAGCCGGGCGCTCAGGCCGCTTCCTC
>CAZPOZ010000450.1:0-3363 GCA_964588235.1 uncultured Planctomycetales bacterium | reverse complement strand
TGCTCGAGGCCTTCCGCGCGGGGCAGGACGTCCACCGCGCCACGGCCGCGCGCATCTTCAAGGTGGCTCCCGCCGAGGTCTCCTCCGAGCTGCGCGGCCGGGCCAAGGCGGTCAACTTCGGCGTGATCTACGGCATGGGCCCGCAGCGCCTGGCGCGGGAGACGAAGGTCTCCCTGGACGAGGCGCGCGCCTTCATCGAGCAGTACTTCGCCACCTACCCGGGCGTGCGCGCCTGGCTCGACGGCACGGTGGAGACCGCGCGCACCCTGGGCTACGTCTCCACCCTGCTCGGGCGGCGCCGGTACCTGCCCGAGCTCAACGACGGCGACCCTCGCGTGCGGGCCCAGGCCGAGAACGTGGCCATGAACACGCCGCTGCAGGGCACGGCGGCCGACGTGATCAAGCTGGCCATGATCCGCATCGACCGCCGTCTGCGGGCCGAGGGCTGGCGGGCCCGGATGCTGCTGCAGGTGCACGACGAGCTGGTCTTCGAGGCGCCCCCGGAGGAGGTCGAGCGCCTCAGCGCCCTGGTCCGGGCCGAGATGTCCGGGGCCGCCACGCTCTCGGTGCCGCTGGTCGTGGACGTGGGCGTGGGGCCCTCCTGGGCGGAGGCGCACTGAGGTGTCGGCCAGGCGCTGGACCTCTGCCGCGCTCCTCGGGGTCGTCGCGGCGGCCTGCCCCGCAGCCGGCGAGCCTCCGGCGCCGGTCCCGGCTCCCGCCGCCGCCCCCGCCGGGGAGGTGGCCGTGCCGCCGGCGGTGCGGCGGCTGGTGGAGCGCGTCCAGGCGGCTTCGGCCCGGGGCGGCGCGAGCGCTGCGGCCCTCTTCGACCGCGAGGCGCTGGTCCGGCGCGTGCTCGACGGCCTGCCGGAGACGGCCCGTGCGGCACCGGCCCTGGCCCTGCGCCTGGCCCTGCCCCTGGCGTTGCGGGAGCCGGACCTGCTGCCGCCGGCGGGGCGCACCCGGCTGCTGCGTTGGGAGCCGCCGCAGGGAGAGTCCCCGGGCGTGCTCGTGCTGCGGGTGAGGTCGGACGAGGTCTGGATGCTCCACCGGCTCTGGCTCGTGGAGCGGCCTCAGGGCTGGTCGCTCGTGGACCTGGAAGCCGTCGATCTGGGCCTGAGCCTGGCCTCGTTCCTCAGCCTGAGCTTCGCCGCGCACGCGACGGGCCTGCCTCCGGCCGTGGTGGCCGCGTACGGAGCGCTCGCGGAGGCCAGCGCGCACGCGCGCGAGGAGCGCTGGGCCGACGTCCGGCGCTCCTTGTCCGGCGCGCTGCCGGGCGCGCGGCTCCACCCGCCGGCGGAGGGCGTGCGTTCGCTGCTCTTGGCCCTGGCGGCGTTCGAGGAGAGCCCGGAGACCGCGGCGCAGCACGCCGAGGCGGCGCTCGGGCATTGGCCCGACCTGGCGCTGGCCTGGCTGATCCGGGCGCGGGCCCTGGGCGGCGTCCAACCCGAGCGGTCGGTGGCCGCCGCCGAGGCCTACCTGGCCCGGGTCGGCGACGACCCGGAGGGCTGCGAGCTGCTCGCCGACGGCCTGCTGGCGCTGGAGCGGCCGGCCGCCGCGGAGGCCGCTGCGCGGCGCGGCCTGGCCACCGACCCCGAGCAGCCCGGGCTCGTCTGGACCCTGCTGCGCGCGTTACCCGACCCCCGCCGCGGGGAGGCGCTGGGCGCGCTGGTCGCGCTGCCGGCGCTGGGCACGCGCGAGGTCCTCGAGCAGCTGGTGGCGCTGGACCGGCCCGAGGGCGAGCCCCCCGCGCTGCTGACCGTCGTGGAGCGGGCGCTTGGGCAGGCGGCTCCCTCGAGCCCCTGGCGGCCGCTGATCGCGGCTGCCGCCGCCGCCCAAGCCGACCCGCGCGAGGCCTTGCGCAGCGCCGCCGCAGGCCTGAGGGACGGCGCGCCCGCCGAGGTCCGCGGCGAGCTGCGTGGGCTGCTCGCGCGGCTGCCGTCGGCGGAGGGCCCCGACGGCCTGGCCGCAGACGTCCTGGAGGCCGTGCCTGCGGGCGACCGCCCCTGGATCTTCTCGGCCTTGGCCCACGGCCGTGCCACCGAGCACGACCGGGTCGGGCTCGAGGCGCTGCTGGCTCGGGCCCGGGCCCTCGGGGGGGTGGGGCCGGACCTGGCGTACTACGACGCCGAGGTCGCCTGGCTGGCCGGCGACCTGACCACCATGCTCGACTGCCTCGCCCGGCTGCCCGATCCGGCCTGGCCGCTGCCTCCCGGGCAGCGCGAGGAGGCGCATCCCGTGCTCGAGACCGTGCTCGGCTTCTGGCCCGTGGAGCTGCGGGTCCGCGGCCTCGTCCGGCTCGGGCGCGCCGCCGAAGCGCTGCCGCTGGGCCGCCGCCGCCACGTGACGCACGGCGACGCCCGCCTGCTGCTCGTCGCGCTCTCGGCGTTGGGGCGGGTCGAGGCCGTCGAGCGCGCCTTCGACGCCGCCGTCGCCGAGGGCAGCGACCCCGCCTCGTTGGCCGACGACATCGACCTCGGCCCGCGCCTGCGCGAAGAGGGCTACGCCGCGTTGCGCGAGCGCCACGGGCTCGCACCGCACGGTCGCTGACCCGTCCCTCAGGGGGTCGGCCGGGGGCCGGGGGCGGGGTGGCCCAGGCGGTAGCCCGCGCCCCACACGGTGTCCACCAGCCCGTGGTGGCGGCCGAGCTTGCGGCGCAGCGTGTGGATGTGGACGTCCACGTTGCGCCGGAGGTTCCCGGTCCCCTCGTCGTCCGCCAGCAGGTCGGCGCGCGTGAAGACGCGCTCGGGCGCCGAGGCGAGCGCGTGGAGGATGCGCAGCTCGGTGGGGGTGAGGTTGAGGGGGCGACCCTCCAGCAGGGCCTCGCGCCGGCCCAGGTCGATGGCCAGGGGCCCGTGCGACACGGGGCGCGCGTCGGCGGCGTGCGCGGCCCGCCGCAGCACGGCGCGGATGCGGGCCACGAGCAGGTGCACCGACCAGGGCTTGGTGATGTAGTCGTCGGCCCCGACCTCGAAGCCCAGCACCTGGTCTTCTTCGTCGGTGGATCCCGTCAGCATCACGACCGGGATCAGCCGCGTGCGGGCGTCGTTGCGCAGGGCCCGGCAGACCGCCAGCCCGTCCATGCCCGGCATCCACAGGTCGAGCAGCACCAGGGCCGGGGGCGAGGCCGTGATCCCGGCCACGGCGCTGGTGCCGTCCGCGTAGGCTTCGACGGAGAAGCCCATGTGCGAAAGGACGTCCGCCACGACCCGTCGGGTCATGGGATCGTCGTCCACCACGGCAACGCGCTCAGGCACGGAACTTCTCCCAAGCCGGCCTCAGTCTAGCCCAAGCCCCCTCCGCCCGGCCACCCCCCACCCGGCCCCCCGCGAATCCAGCGCCCCGCGTCGCGACCGCGCCTCGTCC
>CAZPOZ010000449.1:0-3363 GCA_964588235.1 uncultured Planctomycetales bacterium | reverse complement strand
GCAGCCCGGCCGGCGGCAGCGGCCCCAGCTCGAGCACCTCGCAGCGCAGGTCCTCGGGCAGGGAGGCCAGGGCCTCGTCGCCGGCGCGCCCCGACGCCAGGGTGGCCAGCAGCAGCACGGGGCGGTCGCGCAGGGCGTGGGCCAGGGTGCGCAGCAGGTCGATCGACCCCGGCAGGGCGGCCTCCACGCCGTCCAGCGCCAGCAGCCACGGCCGCCCGCGGGAGGCCGCCCGCGCCACGGCCGCCAGGGCCTGGGGATCGAGGGCGGAGGGCGGCGCGGACCGCGCGTCGGGGGGCAGCGCCCGGGACAGGTCGCCGTGGAGCTCGCGCAGGGCGGCGGCCAGGTCGGCGCCGCCGCCGAGCGTCCCGCCGCAGGCCAGCCCCACCCCGGGGAGGGCCTCGGGCGCGTCGGCCAGGGCCTGGTCGAGCAGCCTCGAGGCGCCGGCGCCCTCCGGCCCGCGCAGCAGCACCAGCCGCCCCCGTCCGCCGACGACCTCCCGCAGCAGGCCCTGGAGCCGCGCGCGCTCCTCCGCCCGGCCGGTGAACGGCGTGGCGCGGTCCACGCGCACCCGCAGCCGCGCCGGACGCTCGAGCCGCTCGCGCCCGGCCGTCCGCCACCAGCGGCTGGCGCGCCCGTGCTGGAGCGCGTCGAGCACCTCGACCGCCGAGCCCGGGCGCTCGGCCGGCGCACGGGCGAGCAGGTGGTCCACGAGCGCCTCCACCCAGGGCGCCAGGCCGGGCACGAGCGTGCCGAGCGGCACGGGGTCGCCCTGCAGCAGCCGGCGCAGGTGGGCGCCCAGGTCGGAGGCGGGGAAGGGCGGCACCCCGGCGAGGGCCTCGTAGAGGATCACGCCCAGCGAGAACAGGTCGGCCGGCGGGCCCACGCGGCCAGGCGCGCCCGGCCCCAGCGGCTCGAACTGCTCCGGGGCCGCGTAGCGCACGGTGCCCACGAACTGCCCGGTGCGCGTGAGCGCGTCGGCCTCGTCGGCCAGGCGGGCCACGCCGAGATCCACGATCACCACGCGTTCGTCGGGCGTGAGCACCACGTTGGCGGGCTTGAGGTCGCGGTGGACGATGCCGGCCGCGTGCAGCGCGGCGAGGCCGCGGCAGATCTCGAGCGCCACGTGCACGGCCAGGGCCTCGGGCAGCCGGCCCTCCGCGGCGAGCAGGTCGGCCAGCGAGGTCCCCGGCACGTGCTCCAACACCAGCACCCAGCGGGGCCGCCCCTGCTCGAGGGCCTCGAAGGCGTGGAAGACCCGCATCACGCGCGGATCGGCGACGCTGAGGCCCACGCGCGCCTCGCGCTCGAAGCGCCGCCGTCGCTCCTCCCGGGCCGCCGGGCTGGGCGCGCCCCCCGGGCCGTCCAGGTGCAGGGCCTTGAGCGCCACGACGGGCGGCAGCCCCGCGGGCGCCCCGGGCAGGGGCTCGGCCCGGTAGACCACGCCCGTGGCGCCCTCGCCCAGCACGTCCAAGATGCGGAACGGGCCCAGGAGCACGCAGAGGCCTCGGGGAGCGGCGGCGCGCGCCGCGGGCGCCGCGCCGGGGCCGCGGGGGAGTATGCCACACTCGCGCCTCCCCCCCGGAAGCCGCCCCAGACCCGATGGAGCCCGCCCCTCCCCCTCCGCCTCCGCACGAGCGCCTGGCCCCGCCGGCGCTGCTGCTGGGCATCCAGACGCGGCGCTCGCTGCTGCCGCCGCCGGCGAGCGCGAAGGACCCGCGCTGGGAGGCCGCCTGGGCGCACCTCACCCACACCTACGCGCCGGCCATGCGCCGCTACGTGTCGCGGCTCCTGCGCGGGCTCGTGGGCAGCGAGCGCGCCGACGACGAGGCCGAGGACGTCGTCCAGGCCTACCTCGCGGCGGCGCTGGAGCACGGCTGGCTGGCCCGCGACGCCGCGGAGCTGCGCTCGTTCCGCTCGTGGCTCAAGATGCAGCTGTTCCGCTTCACCTGCGACTGGATCGACCGCCGCCGCGCGCAGCGGCGCAGCGCTCCCGGCTGGGACGACCCCGAGACGCTGCGCGGGCTGCGCGCGCGCGTGATCGACCCCGCCGAGGCCGACTTCGACCGCGGGCTGGTCGAGGGCGCGGTCGAGGAGGCCCTCGGGCGCCTGGCCGCGCGCAGCGAGGACCAGGCCGAGGTGATCCGCAGCCTCCTGCGCTCGGACGGCCACCCCGGTCCCGACCTGGGGGCGCGCCTGGGCCGCCAGGGCAACGCGCTCGCCGCCCTGGTGCGGCGGGCCCGCACCGCCTTCGCCACGCTGCTGGCGGAGGCGCTGCGGGGCACGGTGCGCGACGAGCAGGCCTTCGCCGAGCTGCTCGACGCCCTCGATCCGCACCTGCCCTGAGGCGCGGCCCCGGGGAGGGTCGCCTCCCCCTCATGGGAGACTCTGCGGATGCCCCGCTCCACACGCTCCGGGCCGCCGCGCCCGCCGCTCCCGCGCCTCGTGCTCGTCGCGCTCCTCGGGGTCGCGGGCGCGACCGGGGCCCCGGGCCAGGCCGACGAGCCCGCCCCCGCGCCCGCCGCGCCGGAGCCGCCGAGCGGCACGAGCCGCCTGGTCGTGGCCGGCGAGGTGGCCGCCGTCGAGGGGGAGCCCGGGCCGCTCGGCGAGCACGACTTCAAGCTCGGCCTGCTCGTCACGAACCCCGGCGACGCGCCGCTCCGGATCCTCAGCGGCCAGCTGTTCCTGCGCGCCGAGGGAGGCTGGCTCTCGCCGCTGGATCCGCCCGGCCTGGCCGGAACCTACCTCAAGGGCGAGAGCCTGGCCCCGGTGGGCGAGCTGCGGCTCGACCCGCAGACCTACAAGGTGCTGGGCCCCGCGCTCC
Source organism: uncultured Planctomycetales bacterium (assembly GCA_964588235.1). Taxonomy (GTDB): domain Bacteria; phylum Planctomycetota; class PLA2; order PLA2; family JAEUHO01; genus CAZPOZ01. The sequence continues at coordinate 542 of CAZPOZ010000449.1, read as the reverse complement.
ACACGGTCGTCTCCTTGGAGGTCAGCGACGGCCACGCGCTGGCCTGCATGGCGCTGCCCGGGACGCCGGGCCCCTGCCCCGTGCCCGAGCTGCCCCTGGGCCTGGGGGTGCTGGGGCCGCTGGAGGCCGTGCGCTACGCCGACGGCCACCGTTCGGTGATGGTCGTGGGCCAGCTGCAGTCGCTCCGGCCCGGCCAGCTCACCGCGGTGGAGGGCAGCGTGCTCGTGGGCTCGGGCAGCGCGGCCGGCAGCCCCGTGCTCTGGTCGGGGGGCGTGGGCGACGGCACGGGGCCGGGCCTGTGGCCGTTCGTGCAGCGCGTGGACGTCGGCAGCGAGTTCGCCTCCGGCACCCTCAGCCTGCGCGTGCGCGCACGCCTGGACGGCCGCCCCGTGAACGCTTCGCTCGACCTCGAGGCGACGGCCGTCGAGCCCTTCCGCTGCCTGAGCCCCGTGCGCAACGCCTGGCACCTCTCCAACGGGCCCGCGGCGCGCCAGGTGCACGCGAACCTGCTCCAGCTGCGCTCGCGCTACGCCTGGGACTTC
>CAZPOZ010000448.1:0-3366 GCA_964588235.1 uncultured Planctomycetales bacterium | reverse complement strand
CACCTGCGTGGCCCACACGGCCGGCACGTGGGCCGCCTCGCACAGCCACAGGATCTCCTCCTGCACCTCGGCCAGCCGCTCGAAGCCGCACTCCACGGCGAGGTCGCCGCGGGCGATCATCACGCCCAGCAGCGGGCCGCTGAGCCCGGCCAGGAGCAGCTCCGGCAGCCGTTCGAAGCCGCGCCGCGTCTCGATCTTGAGCACGATCCCGACGTGCGGGGCCCCCCGCTCGTCCAGACGCCTGCGCAGCAGGTGCACGTCGGCCGGATCGGCGGCGAAGGAGAGCGAGACCGCGTCGGCGTGGGCGGCCACGAAGGCGAGGTCGGCCTCGTCCTTCTCGGTCAGGCCGCGCACGGGCAGGTCCGTGTCGGGCAGGTTGATGCCCTTGTCGGCGCCGAGCCGCCCGCCGCCCTCGGGGGCCTGCGTGATCTCGATGCGCAGGCGCTCGGCACCGGCCTGCCGCACGATCCCCCCCAGCCGGCCGTCGTCGAACCACACGGCGTGTCCCACCCGGGCGGCCGCGAGCGCCTCGGGGAGGGTGCAGCCGATGCGCGCGGGCGCGCGCAGGCGCCCCCGCGCGTCGCGCCGCGCCGGGGTGCCGCGCGCGAGGCTGGCGGTCAGGTCGAGCAGGTCGCCCGTCGCCAGGCGCAGGCTGCCCTCCGGCGGCGGGAACGGCAGCAGGCGGGCCGCCTTCGGGCGCCCTGCGGCTCGCCGCAGGCGCAGCTCCAAGCCGGGGACGAGGAAGCAGGTGCGCTCGCACTCGAGCGTCGCCCCCGCCCGCCCGACCGTGACCACCTCCAGGAGCCGCTCGCGGCCCCGGGCGTCGCTGAGGCGCACGCGGTCGCGGGGACGCAGGCCCCGGAGCCAGGCCCCCGACACGCGCAGCGCGGCGTCCCCCGCGGGCTCCTCGCCTTCCTCGGCCGGCACGAGGGCCAGCAGCGCCGGCTCGAGCACGCGGCCCAGGGCGTCGCGCCGCGGCCTCAGGCGCCGCACGGCGGGCCCCGGCGCCACGGGCCCGGTGCGCAGCTTGGGCCCGGCCAGGTCCACGAGCACCCGGCAGCGTCGGCCGGCCTCCGCCTCGGCGCGCCGCAGCGCGCCCACCATCGCCGCCCAGGCCTCCGGCCCGTCGTGGGCGCAGTTGATGCGCACGGCGTCCATCCCGGCCTCGATCAGCCGGCGCAGGAGGGGGCCCGAGCCGGCGGCCTCGGCCGGCAGGGTCACGAGGATGCGCGTGGTGCGCGCCGGACGCCGCTCGCCGAAGAGCCGCGCCGTGCGCTCCTCGAGCCGCACGGCCGCCTCCGCGGGGGTGAGCAGCCCCGGGCCCGGCGCCGGGGCGGGCCGGCCGGCGAGGACCTCGAGCGCGCGCTGCACCGCGTCGAGCGTGTGGAGCACCGCGTTCTCGCAACGCCCGAGCGAGGAGAGCCCCAGCTCGGCGAGCCGGTCCTGCAGGTCGCGCAGGTCCCCGCGCCTGAGCGCCAGGTACTGGAGCAGGTTGCGGGCCGACGCGCGGCGCTCGGGGGGCACCTCGGCGAGGCGGGGCTCGGCCTCCAGGCCGCTCTCGAGCAGCGTGCGGCGCAGATCCTGCACCTCGGGGATCAGCGCGGCGGCGGCGGGCAGGCCGGGCCCGGGCGGCTGCGGCGTCGGCGCGGCCGCAGCGGGCGGGGCGGTCTCGGGCGACAGCGTCGGGCGCATCGCCCGTGGATGTAGCCGGCGAGGATGAAGCGCGTGTGAAGCCGGGTCGAGGGCCGCATGAAGCGCGGGAGCCCCGGCTCCGGGCCGGCGGAGGCCGGCCCGGAGGGCTCAGCGGCCCACGACCGACTCGAGCTCCGGCCCGGCGGCGACGACCGGGACCGGCGCGAGCGTGGCCATCGGCGCGATCCACAGGGTCTCGAAGGGCGCCGAGTAGCCCTCGATCCAGGCCAGGGTCGTGCCGTCGCTGCTGACGACGGCGTCGCTGACCTCGGGCTCGGGCCCCCCAGCCGCGGAGACCTGCACGGTGAGCGTGCCGTCGGCCCGCGCCAGGAACAGCTGCTCCGGCGACGCGTCGGTCAGGAGGGCCTGGAGCAGCAGCGCCTGGCCGTCGGGCGTCCACTCCAGGCTGTAGTCGCCGACGTTGCCCGTGGGCGTCAGCGTGGGCAGGAGGTCCACCGAGACCCCCGGGGTCGCCAGCGCCAGGCAGCGCGCGCGCAGGTGGTCCTCGAGGATGTCGATCACGCCCACGCGGAAGGCGATGCGGGCGCCGTCGGGCGAGAAGCGCCAGTCGCGGTCCACCCGGTCGCTCGGCCCCGCCGACGTGAAGTAGGTGATCGTCACGGGCGCGCCGGCCGGACGGCCCCTGAGGACGTCCACGTCGGCGGTCAGGTCGCGTCCCGACCAGACGACGACGTCCATGCCCGCACGCCAGTGGAACGTGTCCACCCACTCGTCGGGCGCCGAGATCGTCACCAGCGGGCCGCCGCCGGCCGCGACGGTCTTGAGCACGCTGCCGTGGCGGAAGGCCAGCAGGGTCGAGCCCGGCGACCACTCGAACTGCACCACGTCCTCGGCCGGGCTGCCGCCGACCGCCACGGGCACGAGGCCCGTCCCGTCGGGCTTGACGGTGAACAGGTCCTCGCGCTCGTCCACCGTCTTGTCGCCCATGAACGCCAGGCGGGAGCCGTCCGGCGACCAGGGCGTGAGGCCCTGGCGCGTCCGCAGCTGCCCGCCGGCGACGAGCGGGCCGGAGACGTTCAGCGGCGTGCCGCCGGTGGCCGGCGCGACCATCTGCCGCAGGGGGCCGTTGATCGCGTCCGTCTCCATCCAGGCGACGTGCGTGCCGGTGGGCGACCAGAACCAGGTGGCGTAGTAGAGGTGCTTGCTGTCGTCGGAGATCGGCACCACGGGGCCGCCGGCGGCCGGGACGACGTAGAGGCCCCAGTCGCCGTCCAGCTCGAGGTCGCCGGCGAGCAGCAGGCGCGTCCCGTCGGGCGACCACTTGACGTCGCCGACGTAGGTCGGGCCCGGGCCGATGGGCAGCTCGGTGACCGCCAGCGGCTCGGCGTCGCTCGAGAGGTCGGCCACGAACACCTGGTAGCGGTCCACGCCGGCCTTGTCGGCGGTGAAGGCCACGCGCGTGCGGTCGGGGCTGAACACGGGGTACTGGACGCCGTAGCCGGCGCCGAGCGCGCCGCTCACGCGGCGCACCAGCTGCCCCGTGGCCGAGTAGCCGTAGAGCGCCGTCTGCTGCGGGTCGTCGAGCGCGCCTCCGAGGACGATCTGGATCTTCGTCGCCACCTGGTTCCCGCCGCCGCTGCCGTCGGATCCGGCCACGTCCGCGGCCCCGCCGCAGGCGGCGAGCAGGGGCGAGAGCAGCAGGCAGGAGGCGGC
>CAZPOZ010000447.1:0-3375 GCA_964588235.1 uncultured Planctomycetales bacterium | reverse complement strand
CCAGCGCCTGGCGGCGCGCGCCGCCCGGCAGTGGGCCGAGGCCGACCGGCTGCGCGACGAGCTGCGGCAGGTCGGGGTCGAGGTGAAGGACGGCAAAGACGGGCAGACGGTCACGTTCCTGTAGGCAGGTTCCGGCCGGGGCCCGGGGGCCCCGGCGGCCCGGGCGGGCCGCTCCGCCCCGCGGGGTGGGACGATCGGCGATGGGGGGGGCGGCTGCGCCCGTCCCCCGACGGAGGTGAGCATGCGCGCGACCTGGACCCGGCTGGCCCTGCTGCTCGTGGCGGCGGCCACGCTCCTGCGACCCGGTGGAGCGGCGCGGCCGGCGGCGGCCGACGAGGCGCGGCCCGCCTGGGCCGCGGCGCTCCACACGCTCCGTCTCGAGCGGGATCCCCGCAAGCGCCTGGAGGGGCAGTGGGCCCTGCTGGCGCAGAAGCCCGACGCGGCCGCGCTGCGGGCCGAGCTGGCCCGCCCGCCGGCCTACCCGGCCGATCCCCGGCGGGGGGCGTCGTCGTTCGAGCAGCCGCTGCCCGGCGGGCCCCCGTTGACGGTGTTCACCTTCGCACCGCAGGCCTACACGGCCGAGCGCGCCTGGCCGTTGGTCGTGTGGCTGCACGGCGCCGTCGTGCGCGACGAGGACGGCGGCGGCAGCTCGGGCGTGGCCGTGCTGCGCGAGTCCGCCGAGGCGCAGGGCTTCCTGGTGGTCTCGCCCTCGGCCACGAAGGACTGCCCCTGGTGGAGCCCGGCCGGCGTGGCGCACGTGCGCGCCGCCGTGGCGGAGATGGCGCGGCGCTACCGCGTGGACGCCGACCGCGTGGTCGCGGCCGGCTTCTCCGACGGGGCCAGCGGGTGCTTCCACCTGCTGTTCCACGCCCCGGATCCGTTCGCCTGCTTCGTCGCCGCCATGGGCAACCCGATCATCACGCGCGCCGTGGGCGGGCCGGCCTGCCTGCCCAACGCCGCGTCGCGTCCGCTGCTGGCCTTCAACGGCACGGAGGACGCGCTCTACCCGGCCGAGCAGGTCCGGCCGCTGATCGAGGAGCTCACGGCGGGCGGGGCGCGCATCACCTGGCGCTCCCTCGAGGGGGCCGGGCACGACCTCGGGGCCGCGCTCGAACGCCGGGACGAGGTGACGGCGTTCGTGGAGGCGCACCCGCGGGAGGCGCTCCCGGCCACCGTGGACTGGTCGTCGGTGCTGCCGGCCGTGGACGGGCGGCGCGCCTGGGCGGAGATCCTCGAGGTGGACGCCGCCGCGCCCGACGCCGAGGGCCTGAGCGCGCAGGTGCAGGCCGTGCCCCAGGAGACGCGCCGGCCGCGGCTGGGCATCTCGATCGACCGCGCCTACGAGGGGCAGGGCCTCAAGATCGAGGCCGTGCAGGCCGGCACCCCGGCCGCCGAGGCCGGGTTCCGCGACGGCGACGTGATCGTGGCCGTGGGCGCGGAGGAGCTGCCCGCGGGGGCCGAGGCCTTCCTCGCGCTGCGCGGCTACCTCGAGTCGCACACCGACCAGGACGGCACCTTCGTGGTGCTGCGCGAGGGGCAGCGGGTGACCCTGACGACCCGCCCGCGCCTGCTCGCCCAGGACGAGCCCCCGGCCGCGCTGGGCTACGGACGGCCCGCCGGCCGCCTCGTGGCCGTGCGCGCCGCGCCCGACTCGATCGAGGTGCGCACCCGCGACGTGGGCGCCTTCCGCCTGCACCTGGCGCGGCCCTTCGTGGATCTCGAGCGGGAGATCCGGGTGACCGTGAACGGCAAGGAGGCCTTCCGGGGCCGGATTCAGCCCGACCCCGCCTACCTGCTGCAGGAGGCCCTGCGGGGCCTGCCGGGCGACCCGCTCTTCGAGGCGACGCTGACCCTCCGGCCTCGCTGACCGGCCCGGGGGCTGCCTCGCGCGCTGGGTGGCCGGGCCCTGAAGCCCGCGTGAAGATTCCGCGAAACCCGCGGGGCCCCGGCGGCGGTGTGGGGGGGAGCCCTGGCAGCGGTCGGAGGCCCTCGCTAGCCTTCGCCCTGTCCCGGGCCTGGAGGTGCGCATGCTCTGCGAGGATCGGTTCGCGGCGGTTCTCGGTGCCGGGGCGCGCTCGGCGCGGGGGAGCCCCCCGGCCCGGGGGGGGCTGGCGCTCGTCCTCGCGCTGGCGCTCGGGAGCTGCGGGGGCGGCGGCGGCGAGGGCGCCGGCGCCGGGACGCAGGACGCCACGCTCGCCCCCAGCCCCACGCTCGCGCTCACGCGCGTGCTGCCGGCCTCGGCCGACGTCGCCGGGGCGCTCACCGTGCAGGTGGAGGGGGCGGGCTTCCCGGTGGGGAGCGGGCCCGTCTACGTGCTGTTCGGCCTCGAGGCGGCCCCCGCGACCGTGCTGAGCCCGACGCTGCTCTCGGCGGCGCTCCCCCCCGGGGCGGCGCCCGGCGCCGTGGACGTGGCGGTCTGCACGCCCACCGGCCTCGTCGTGCAGGCGGCTGCGTTCGAGTACCTGCCTTCGCCGCCCCCCCTGCCGGGGCTCACCTGCCTGCCCACGACGGGCTCCTTCGTGGCCGGGCTGGGAGGCACGCGCGTGGATCTCACGCTCACGCACTTCCCGCCGCTCAACGCGCCCACGGTGCTCGTGGGGGGGCTGCCGGCGGGCAACGTGCAGGTGCTGGCCCCCGACCTGCTGCGCATGGAGGTGCCCGACGGGCTGCCGGCCGGCCAGCTCGTGGCTGTCACGGTCTCCGACGGAGGCGCGGTCGCGCTGGCCTCGCTGTTCCACCAGGGCACGGTCACGCCGGGCACGCTGGTGATCAACGAGCTCCTGCCCGACCCGGGCGCCCAGGACGCCAACCGCGACGGCACGCTGAGCAGCACGGGCGACGAGTTCGTCGAGATCGTCAACGGCTCCGGGGCGGTGGTGGACCTCACGGGCTGGACCCTGAGCGACTCGACCTCCGTGCGTCACACCTTCCCCAACCCCACGACGGTGCCCAACGGGGGCTCGATCGTGGTCTTCGGCGGCGGCAACCCGACCTACTTCGCTCCGCGCCACGCCAGCGGTCATGCGCAGCTGGCGGCCACGGGCACGCTGGGGCTGAACAACTCGGCCGACTCCGTGATCCTGCGCAGCCCCGCCGGCACGACCGTCGCGCAGGTGAACTACCTGAGCGGCGACGTCTCGGCGGGGCGCAGCCGGACGCTCTCGCCCGACGCGCGCGCCGTCCCCGTGCCCGCGGCCAGCACCGACTACGTCTTCCACGACCTGGCTGCGGGGGCCACCGCGCCCCTCAGCCCGGGCGTGAAGGTGAACGGGGCCGCGTTCCCGTAGGCCGCGGCTATGCTCGGTCGGGCATGAGGCCGCGACGCTCCCCCTGGGCCGGGCTGCTGCCGTCGCTGTCGTTGGCGCTGCTGCTGGT
>CAZPOZ010000446.1:0-3385 GCA_964588235.1 uncultured Planctomycetales bacterium | reverse complement strand
CTACGGCGACCGCAACCTCGTCTGCGCCTGCGTGCCCGTGGAGGCCTACGCCCGCTGACCGCCGGGGAGCGCGCCCGTCGCCGGCGGACGTGCCGCCCGCCGGGCGCCCGCCCCCCGACCCCGGCTGCCCGACCCCGGCTGCCCGACCACCCCGTCAGCCGGGCAGGGCGGCCAGCAGGACGTTGTTCTCCAGGTGCGCGTGCGTCATCAGGTCGAGCTCCAGCCGGAGCAGGCCGCCGTAGAGGGCCTGCCACGTGGCGCAGGCGTCCGCCGGGGCCTTCAGCCCGCCGGTGAGCGCGCGCGTGCGGCCGAGCGCGCGCGCGAGCGCCTCGTGGTCGGCGCGCAGGGCCTCCACATCGGCGTCCCCGCGGCGTGCGGCGCCCGCCTCGATGCGCGGGAACACGCCCCGTTCCTCGTCGTCCAGGTGCCGCAGCAGGTCGTCGGTCAGGGCCACGAGATGATCGCTCAGGCCCGCGGGCAGGTCGGGCCGCCCGGCGTGGACGCGGTCCACCGTGCGCGCGAGCCCGATCAGCCGCGGCAGCTCGCTGCGCAGCGAGCCGTGGTAGCGCCGCACGACGTGCGCCATGAGCTCCGCGGGCGGCCGCGCGTCCCAGCGGACCTGCTCGTCGGCCGAGGCCTCGCGCTGCGCGGCCTCGATCTCGGAGGCCAGGCGCCGGGGATCCAGGCCCCGCTGCCGCGCCGCGGCCGCCAGCGTGGTGCCGCCTCCGCAGCAGAAGTCGATCCCGTGGGCGTGCAGCACGCGCGCCGCCGCCGGGCTGTGGGCGGCCAGCCGCCCGAGCGGCTGCTCCACCGGGTCGGCGGGGTCGGCGCTCGCACCCCGCTCCCGGGGCGGGGCCTGGGCGGGCAGGGCCAGGGGCGCCGGGGGGGCCGCGACGGGACGGGCGGCCCCGCGCCGCGAGCAGCAGGCGAGCGGGGCCAGGAGCAGCAGGGAGGCCAGGGGCAGGGTGCGGCGCATGGGGGCTCCAGGGGCGGGCGCGCGGCACCGTAGGGACCGGTCGAGGGGGGCGCCCGGGCAACCCGAGGTCTCGTACGGAGGTGTTGCAGGCCGGGGCACGGCGGGCGGGCCGGCGTTAGGAAGGGATCCCGGGAGGAGCCCTCCGTGCGCGCCGCCGTGCTGCTCGCCTGCGCCCTGCCGCTCCTCGTGCCCCTGGCCACGGCGGCGCGGGCGGAGGGCAGCGCCGCCAAGCGCTTGGCGGCCGATGGCCGGCCCGTGCCCGTCGAGATCAAGACCCCGGGGCAGAAGGTCGCCTTCGTCTTCGGCCTGCGCTCGGGCTGCCGCTACCGCCTGACGGTCGAGCCGGGCACGCTCGAGCGCCCGGTGGTCGATCTGGCGCTCGGCGAGGTCGCCCAGCGCTTCGGCGCCCCCGAACGGGGACGCCCGGCCGTGCACGAGTGGGACGCCGAGGGCGAGCGGGTCGCGCGAGCGGAGGTGCAGGGCTTCAGCGCCTTGACGGGCAGCGCGCGGGTGCGCTTGGAGGCCCTGGGCCCCGACGGCCGGCCTCAGGCCCGGCCCCGGCCCTGGCTGGCCCCCGGCGGCGAGCGCGGGCGCGTGGGCGACCTGATCCTGGGCGAGGCGGACCGCTGGGACCTCCACGTGGAGCCGGGGCGCGCCTACGAGGTGGAGCCCCTGCCCGGGACCGCGGCGGGCGTGCTGCTCTCCGTGCGGCCGGCGGCCGGCGGGGAGGCGCTGGCCGCTTCGACGCGGCCCTGGAGGCCCTTCGATCCGCTGCGCTTCCGCGTGCCCGAGGCGCCGCCCCCGGTCCCCGCGGCTCCGGGAGAGGCCGCGGCGCCTCCCCCCGGCGCGACCGCGCCCACTCCCTTCGTGCTCGAGGTGCAGGGGCAGGGCGGCGCCGGCGGCACCTACGGCCTGCGGCTCAGCGCGCTGCCGCCCGAGGCGGCGGTGGACCCGTCGCCCGGCGCGCAGCCTGGCACGCAGGTAGACGACCCACCGCCTGCGCCGGTGGGGCGCGGCCCGCTCGAAGGCGAGCCGTTGGGCATGAAGCTCGACGCCGGCGACGTGGCCATCCTCTACGCGCCCATGGGGGCCGGGGCGATCGCCTCGACGCAGCTCGCCGCCCGCGTGGGCGGCGCGTGGGTCCCCGTGGGGCCCGCCGCGCAGAGCGCGACCATGCGCACGCCGGAGGGGCAGCACCTGGCCTGGTTCCGCGCGGCCGCGCCGGGCGCCTACCGCTTCGGCCCGCCCGGGACGGCGCGCGCCGGCGGGCCGCCCCCGCTGCTCGTCGCGGCCGAGCAGGTCGGGGCTGCGCCGCTGCTCATCGCGGTCACGGGCGACCCGAGCGTGCGGGTGCGGGCCGGCCCGGCGTGGAAGGCGGCGGCCGTGGGCGTGGTGATGCCGGGCTTCGACTACCTGTTCGTGGCCGAGGAGGCGCCCAGCGAGGGCGTCGCGATGCGCGTGGTCACGCTCGAGGGGCGTGTGCTGGCCACCCGGCCGGCGTCGGGCGACGGGTTGACCTACGCGCAGGGCTACGGGCCCTCGCTGCGCTTCCGCGTGGGGGCCCCGGGGGCCGTGCGTCTGGAGGTCAAGGGCTCGAGGCTGCTCGTGCGGGCGCTGCTCCGGCGGGCCAGCAACTGAGCCAACGGTCGGCCTGCGCGGGGAAATGTGTGCGACTCTGGGTCAGACACCGGGCAGCGTGCGAGGGCCGCGCAGGCGCTGCGCCTCGAGGTCCCACTCCTCGGCGAGCACGCCGTAGGCCAGCGAGTCGTCCCAGCCCAGGTGGTCCACCCAGCGCGAGCGCAGCTCGCGGCGCTCCAGCGGCAGCCCGGCCTTCTCGGCCACCCGCTGCGAGGCCCGGTTGCTCCCCGCGCACTGGACCACCAGCCGCCTCAGTCGCAGGTCGCGGAACCCCGCGCTCACCAGCGCGGTCAGCGCCTCCGTGCACAGGCCCTGCCGGCGATGCCGCGCGTGCACCCAGTAGCCGATCTCGGCCTGCGCCAGATCCTCGACGATCACGTGGTAGCCCGACCCGCCCCGCACCTGGCCGCTGGCGAGGTCGAACAGGCCCAGGAACAGCTCGTCGGGCTCGGGCGCCTGGCGCCTGCGCACCCACCCCTCGATCAGCTCCAGCGTCTCTTCCGGATCCCGATGGCTCGTGAGCGCCCAGGGCATCCACGGGGCCAGGTCGGCCCGGCTCTCCTCGATCGCCTGCCAGAGCGCGTGGGTGTCGCCCACCTCCCAGGGCCGGATCAACAGCCGAGGGGTGCGCAGCGGGAAGGGCAGCGGGCGCGGCGCCCGCCAGGGCGGCGGAGACGAGGGGAGCGGCATGCCGGCCTCCAAGCCTACGGCCGCCTCCTCCCCCCCCCGGCCGGCCGTGGGACCTAGGTCCCTGCCGCAGGCGAACGGGGG
>CAZPOZ010000445.1:0-3388 GCA_964588235.1 uncultured Planctomycetales bacterium | reverse complement strand
CGGCTCGCCGGCAGCCGCGCTCTCCCGACGCGGCACGGGGCCCGGCTCGCTGCGGGCCTCCCTGGCGGCGCGCGCGCCCCAGGTCGCCGCCACCCTCCGGCCCCGTGAGCCCGCGCCCGTGGGGGACCCGCTGCCGACGGGGGCCGGCCGCTATCGGGAGTGGACGCCCCTCGGCGAGGGCGGGATGGGGGTGGTCTACCGCGCCTACGACGGGCAGCTCGACCGGCCGGTGGCGCTCAAGGTGGCGCACCGGGAGGTCGTCGGCCCGGAGTCGGCCGACCCGACCCTCGCCGACGAAGGGCTCGCGCGGTTCCTCCGCGAGGCGCGCCTGACGGGCCGGCTGGAGCACCCGGGCATCGTGCCGGTGCACGAGCTCGGCCGGACCGCCGAGGGGCTGCCCTTCTACGCCATGCGGCTCGTGCGCGACTCCCGCACGCTGGCCGAGGCCATCGCGCAGGCCCGCGACGCCTCGCAGCGCCTGCTGCTGCTGGAGCCGTTCCTCAGGGCGTGCGACGCCGTCGCGTACGCGCACGGCGAAGGGGTGATCCACCGCGACCTCAAGCCCCAGAACGTGGTGCTGGGGAGGTACGGGGAAGTCGTGGTGGTCGATTGGGGGCTGGCCAAGCACATCGGCGCCGCGGAGGAGGGGGCGGAGGCCGGGCCGGTGCGCGGCGCGCCGGAGGACGGAGCCTCCGCGCGACGGGAGGCCCGCCTGGAACCGGGGATCGCCGGCCCGTTCCGCACCCAGGCCACCGTCCTCGGGACGGTCGGGTACCTGGCGCCCGAAGGCCTGGGGGGGGACGCAGGCTCGCACGGTCGCGACAGCGACGTGTTCAGCCTGGGCGTGATCCTGTTCCAGATCCTGACGGGGCGGCTGCCTTGGCCCGAGGCCCAGCTCCCGCGCTACGCCGCGGCGCTCCAGCAGGACGCTCCGCTCGCCACCTCGATCGAGCCCTCCGTGCCCGAAGCGTTGGCGACCCTCGCGGCCAGGGCCCTGGCGCGCGAGCGCAGCGCGCGCTTCACGGACGCCGGCGGCCTGGCGCAGGCGCTGCGTGCCTGGCAGTCGGCGACGGCGCTGGAGCGGGAACGCGAGGAGCGGGCCCGCGAGGCTGCCGCGGCGCTGCTCGAGGCCGAGGGCCTGAGCGGGGACGCCGCGCTCCGCCGCCTCGAGCGCGCGCAGGCCCTGCTGGGGCTGCTCGCGCAGCAGCACCCCGACGGCCCCGCGCACGGCGACCTCGCGGAGCGGGTGGAGCGGCTGCGCGCACGCGCCCTGGCCGAGCGCGAGCGCGCCGCGCGGCGTCGCGCCCTGCGAGGGGCGGCGGCGCTGGGCCTGCTCGCGCTCGCCGCGGGCGCGGTGGGGTTCGCCTGGGTCGTCCGCGACAGGAACACGGCGCTCGCCGCCTCCGTGGAGAAGGAGCAGGCCGCGCGCCGCAGGTGGATCGGGGTGAACAACGACCTGCTCGTCAGGCTGGCGGGGAAGGCGCGCACGCTGGGCCACCTCGACCTCCTGGAGGAGCTGGCCAGGCTGTCGATGGCCAACAACCTCCCCGTGGGCCCGGACTCGTCGGTGGACGAGCGGGCGCTCGCCTCGATGACCCTCGTCGTCGCGGGGCAGGCCCACGAGGAGCGGGGGCGGGCCGTCGAGGCGCTGGCCGCGTACGACCAGGCCGCGGCGATCCGACGCCAGCTCCTCGCCGACGATCCCGGCTCGCGCGAGTGGCGCGCCAAGCTGGGGGTTGCCCTCACCGGCCGCGCGAGCCAGCTGCTCGCGCTCGGGCGGCTCCGGGAGGCGCAGGCCGCTCTCGAGGAGGCGCGCGCGTTGCGCGCGCCGCCCGAGGGCGCGGCGCCCTCGATCGCCGCGATCGACGCCATGCTCAACGTGGACTACCGTCTCATGGTGGCCGCGGCGCGGCGGAGGGACTTCGCCGCGGCCCGCTCGGCCTTCGACCGCGCGCAGCGGGCCGTCGAGGAACGCGCGCGCCTCGAGCCCGACACGGCGGAGACCCGGCGCGCCCGCGCCATCCTGCTGATGGACATGGGCGAGCTCGGCCCGGCCGGCCCGGCCGCTGGCGAGCGTGCCCTGGCGCTGGAGCGGAGCGTGGAGCTCCTGGAGGCGAACGTCCGCGAGGCTCCGCAGAGCGCGGAGGACGCCCTGCGGCTGGCGCAGGCCTTGGACCTCAGGCACGAGGCGCGACCGGTGGAAGGCGTCGGCCAACCGGAGCATCCGGACGGCAACCGCGCGCTCGCAGCGCTCGAGAAGCTGGTCCACCAGGAACCTGCCAACCCCGAGTGGGCCCGTGCCCTGGGGCTGGCGTACCAGCGCCGGGCGTCGCGACGCCTGCGGGCCGGCCGCGCGGCCGAGGCGCTGGAGCTCTCGGAGAAGGCCGAGCGTGCCTGGCGCCCCTTGGCCGAGGCGCCCACGGCGGGGTTCGAGGCCTGGAACGACCTGGCCGACCTCGACCACGGGCGGGCGGGCGCGTTGCTCGCGACGCAGCAGCGGGGGGCCGCGTTGGCGGCAGCCGAGCGCGGGGTCGCCGCCCGCCGGCGGGCCATCGTCCTGGCGGGGGAGGACCGCGGGCCGTCGCTCGGCCTGGCCCGCGACCTGTTCCAGGAGGCGGAGATCGTGCTGTCGCACCTCGAGGAGGACGCGCGTGCGCTCGCAGCCCTGAGCGAGGCGCATCGGCTGCGGGAACGCCTTCACGCCGCGGATGCGACCCTTCCGCTCCCGGACGACGAGGCCCAGGCGGTGTTGCGCTGTGCCCGGATGCTCACGGGGGAGGGGGCGCCCGCGTCCGCGCAAGACCACCTGCGCATCGCCGGGTGGATGGAAGGCCGCCGGCGCTGGGCCGCGGCGGCCGAGCACACCCAGCGCGCCCTCGACGACCCCGGCGTGCGCGGCGACCTGGGGCGCGCGGCGCGCTGGCACTTCGCGCGCCGGGCCGCGCGCGCGTCGGAGGAGGTCTCGTCCGGAGCGCAGGCGCTGCGCGCGGCCGCCCTCGACGCGCTGCACGAGGACGTCCAGGCGAGGAGGGCGCGCCTGCGCGTGATCGAGGGGGAGCAGGTCGCAGGGCCGTCCGCGGAGCGGCGCGAGCAGCTGGAGCGGGAGCGGACGGCCCTGGAGGCGTCGTTGGAGGCGGCTCGGGCCGGCAGCGCGGACTTCGCCGCCCTGCGCGCCGATCCACGCTTCTCCGAGCTGTTCCCCCCCTGACGCCGGGCCGTGTCGGGGGGCTGCCCCCGGGGCCGAGCGCGGCGTCGGTCGCGCCCGCCCCCTCCCGACCCCTGGCGCGGCTCGGCGGGCCGCGGCGGCGCGGCCTGAGGTCCAACGCCACCACCTTCGTCGATGCGAGGCACGTGCGGCGCGCTGGAGCCGGGCGCTCAGGCCGCTTCC
>CAZPOZ010000444.1:0-3388 GCA_964588235.1 uncultured Planctomycetales bacterium | reverse complement strand
CTGACGCTCATGGCCACCAAGTTAGGGGTAGGGCCTCGCGGAGGGTGAGACTCCTCCCGCGGACGGGCCCACGGATGGCCTCTGAAGGCCGTTCCCAAGCCACCGGCGCGCTGGGCCGGTAGCGGACGGCCGATGACGACGACGCGCCTCGAGGCCTGCGCAAGGAGGAGGAAGCGGCCTGAGCGCCCGGCTCCAGCGCGCCGCACGTGCCTCGCATCGACGAACTTGGTTGTGTTGGGCCGTAGCATCCGCCCCGAATTCCCGCTCAGGGGTGCGGGCGCCCGCCCGGCGTCCCGGCTCGGGCCGGGGGCGTGTCGGGGCGGCGCGCCCGCCGACCCCCACCACCAGGAGGTGACGCGCATGCCGGGCACCTGGGGCGAGCCGCCCGATCTGGCCTATCAGCGGGGGCGTAGCGAGGCCGAGAGCGAGGCGCGGCTGAGATCCTCGGCGTCCTCGGGCGATGCCGGCGGGCTGGGGATCGTCGTCGGCCTGGCCGTGGCGCTGGCGGTGCTCTACCCGTTCAGCACGGGGGCGGCGGTGCTCACCTACCTGGGCCTGCACGCCTGGACGGCTCCATGGGCGGCCCGGTTCGAGGGGTTGAGCCGTTGGATGCTGGCGCAGGGCGGCCCGATCCTCGGGGCGCTGATCGTGCTCTGGCGCGGCAACCGGCTCGACTTCCGCCTGGGCGGCTTCGCCCCCTACTGGTGGCTGCGCCACCTCGTGCGCGTGGCGCTGTGGTTCGCGTTGGCCGCCTACGCCTTCGTGGCCATCGACGAGGGCGCCTTCTGGCCCCCGCGTGCGGCCTACCTCGCGCGGGTGCACGACCCCGTGGCCTGGGCGGTGCCGGGCCTGTTCGCCGCCTGGACGGCGTACGTGCTCTTCCGCAAGCGTGGCGAGGAGGTCCCCATCGGGTCGTGGTTCTGAGCGCCCGGGCGGCTGCCCGGTCGGCCTCCAGGGGCGGCCCGTAGCACCCGCCCGCAGACGCCGCTCGGGAGGGTGGCGGCCGCCCCTGGCCGCCGGGAGCTCGATCATGGACAAGACGCTTCTCGGTACGCGGCCCGCCCTCCGGTCCGGCGCAGGGCTCGCACCCGTCCGGCGCGCGCTCGCAGCTGCACGGACCCTGACGCTGCTGTGCTGCGTCGGGGCGCTGGCCGCCTGCGGCGGCGGTCAGGGCCCCGCCGCTGCGGCCGAGCCTGCCGCCGCCCAGGGCACCCTGACGGACGCCGGGGGCGAGGTCGCGGTGCGCGATCCGCGGCACCCGCTGTTCGGGGCGCGCGTCGTGGCCGAGGCCGGCAGCATCGGTGGACCCGAGCCCGTCACGGTCACGATCCGCGCCCTGGCGGACCTGCCTGGGCCGCTGCCGTCCGGGGTCAGCCTGGCGGGCCCGATGCTGCGCCTGGAGAAGGACAGCGCCAACCACTTCGCCCTGCCGGTGCAGGTGACCGTGCCCTACGACCGCGCGGCGCTGGCTCCCGGCAACGTTCCCCTGCCCCTGTACTGGGATCCGTTCTACGAGCGGTACTTCCCCATGGGCCTCAAGGCCCACGACGAGGCGGCGGGCACGCTCACCTTCAGCACGCAGCACTTCACGGACTTCGTCGTCGGAGTGGTCGAGGACCTGGAGGCGTGGGCCGCCGCGGCGGGCATCGCCGTCGACACGCTGCTCGAGGCCGACAGCGGGTTCCGACCGTGGACGGACGGCTTCTTCCACCGCAACATCTCGGGCTTGGCCGCGCCCGGCGGGGCGTGCCTGGGCATGGCGCTGTACGCGACCTGGTACTACGGGGCCAAGCGGCTGCAGACGGGCCAGGGCCTCCACGCCATGTACCGGCAGGGCGACCCCGACCGGGCCGAGGACGACGACGCCGTGCGCACGCTGATCGCCCGCGCGCATGCGGGTTCGAGCCAGGTGTGGGCGCGAATCTGGATTCAGGCCTCCTACTTCCTCACGCAGCGGGGATCGGCCCTGGCCCTGATCGCCGCCCTCAAGGCCACCCGTGAGCCGCAGGTGCTGCTGCTCAAGGGCCGCTACGCCGCCCCGTCCTCGCAGGCCTGGGGCCACGCCCTGGTCGTGTACCGCTACGACGACCTCGACGACCGCTTCTACGCCTACGACCCCAACTTCCCGGGCGAGGAGGTCTGGGTCGAGTACTCGCCGCTGGAGGGGTTCGGGGCCTTCAGCAAGGCCGCCGCCTACCCGGGGCCGATCGAGCGCTACGCCTTCGAGGCCTTCTCCACGGTGGCCTTCCCTCCCGACTTCGAGGTGCTGCACTTCGGCGCGCAGTCGGGCTGGGTCTCCTCGTCGTTCGTGACCCTGGCCCTGACGACTCCCGTCCTGGACGCCACGGACTCGGCGACCGTGGGCGCGGCCGATCCGGTCCGCGTGTCGGGCCGGCTCGTGGGCGGGGCGGGCACGACGAGCTCGGTGATCTACTACCTCAACGGCGAGCCGCTGGGCGTGGCCACGGTCGGCGCGGGGGCCTCGTTCACCTTCGACCTCCCGCGGCACGTCCTGTCCAACCCCACGAACCTCGTCTGGCTCATCGCCACCGACAACCCGCGCCGGTGGACCAGCGGGTACGGCGGGTTCAAGGAGTTCCGCCTGCGCGGCGCGACGTTCTTCGTGAACCCGGGCTTCGAGACCGGCGACTTCACCGGCTGGACGCACGAGACGCACACCTGGCAGGACGCCGCGCCCGGCTCCTACGCCCCGCCGAAGAGCGCGGTCGTGGGGGCGGCGACCGACGGGATCGCCGCGCCGCTCAGGACCGCGTACGACGGGGCGTACGCCGCGCGCGTGAACGACTCCGACGACAGCTGGCACATCAGCACCGTCTCGCAGACGGCGACCGCTCCTTCCAGCCCGGGTCTGGAGCTGCGCTTCTACTGGGCCGCCGTGCTGGAGGACCCTCAGCACGACCCGTCCGAGCAGCCGTACCTGGAGGTGCACGTCGAGGATCTCGACGCCGGCACGACGCTCTACCGGCAGCAGTTCTACGCCAACGACCCCGGCTACTCGGGCTGGCAGTCGCACCAGGGAGGCAGCTGGAAGTCGATCCCCTGGCAGGTCGTGGCCCTGAACCTCTCCAACGCGGGAGGCCACCGGATCCGCCTCAGCGTCACCGCAGCCGACTGCGCGCTGGGCGGGCACGGCGGCTACGTGCTGCTGGACGCCGACGAGTGAGCCGGCACGGACGCGGCGGCCGCCGTCGGCCGTGCCGCCGCGCCCGCCCGGCTCAGGGCCGGTCGGGGCGTAGCAGCTCCGGGTCCAGGGCGTCCATCGCGGCCTTGAGGCGCGCGGCGCGCTCGTCCTGCCGGGTCGCCACGAAGCGCTGCAACAGCATCTGGGCGGTCTCCCCGGGGGTGATGCCCATGCCGTCGCGGGTGC
>CAZPOZ010000443.1:0-3389 GCA_964588235.1 uncultured Planctomycetales bacterium | reverse complement strand
GCGGTCCAGATCTACGTCGAGGCCTTCCAGTTCGAGGCCAACGACCAGGAGGCCGTGGAGGGCTTCTTCCAGGCCGCCAGGAAGCTCGCCGAGACGCGCGGCAAGGGCCTGTTCGGCGGCATGTTCTCGGGGGTGGGCCTGGGCGCCACGCGCGACCCGCTCAAGCGCATGGCGGCTGCCTTCCGCGTCCTGGCCAAGAACCCCGAGCACAAGGGCACCCTCATGGCCCTGGGGGAGGCGGCCGTGGAGGCCGGCCAGCTCGAGGCCGCCATCGGTGGCTACAAGCGCGCCGCGGAGGCCGACGCGAACGACCCCGAGCCGTGGAAGCGCCTGGGAGAGGCCCTGGCCAAGCGCGGGCGCATCCAGGAGGCGCTTCAGGCGCTGGACGCCGCGGTCAAGGCGGCGCCGCGGGATCAGGAGGCGCTCAAGCTGCGCAAGAACGTGGCCGCCGAGGGCGCGCTGAAGATCTCGGGCTTCGAGACGGCCAAGAGCAGCCGCGACCTGATCAAGGACAAGGACGTGGCCCAGAAGCTCGAGACCGAGACGCGCATGCAGCTCACGCCCGAGCACGCGGCGGCCGAGGTGCAGAAGACCGTCGAGCAGTGCCGGGCCGAGCCCCAGAACGCGCGGCTGCGCGTGCGCCTGGCCGAGCTGCACCTGCAGCGCGGCGACGAGCAGGCCGCGCTCCAGGCCTTCGAGGAGGCGCTCGCGATCGACCCCCGCAACTTCGACCTCACGGTGCGCGTGGGCGACATCCGCCTGCGGAAGCTCGAGGACGGGCTGCGCGACGCCCGCAAGGGGCTCGAGGCCCGGCCCGGCGACGCCGCGGCGCAGGCCGCCGTCGAGGCCGCCGCGCAGTCGCTGATCCAGGGCCGGCTCGCCGAGTACCAGCGCCGGGTGAAGGAGCACCCCCTCGACCTGGGCGAGCGCTTCAAGCTGGGGCGCACGCTGCTGGCCGCCAAGCGCGTCGAGGAGGCCACGGCCGAGTTCCAGCAGACGGTGCGCGACCCCAACCGCAAGACCGACAGCCTGCTGCTGCTGGCCCGCTGCTTCGAGCTGAGCAACCTGCCGGCCCTGGCGCTGAAGAAGATCGAGGAGGCCGTGGGCGACTTCCCCCTGCTCTCGAGCCCCCGCGCCAAGGACGTCCACTACGCGCACGCCGACCTGCTGGCCCGCACGGGCAACGCGGAGGCGGCCCGTAAGATCTTCGAGCGCCTGTACGAGGAAGACATCACCTACCGCGACGTGGCCCAGCGGCTCAAGGCGCTGGCGGTGCCGTAGTGCGCCGCCCCTGCGCGCGTGCGGCGCGCTGGGCGCAGGGGAACGGGCCCACGACCCCGGCCTGCGGGGGGCCCGAGCCCGCCCCCCCCGGGAGGCGCCGGGCGGGCCCACGGGGGCTGGCCCGCGGCCCCGGCATTTCGTGGCGCAGGGCGGGCCCGGCACCACAATGACCCGTTCACCCTGACCCCACCGCCCCGGAGCGGGGCCCTGCGAGCGCACGATCCCCCATGCCCCACAGCCGTTCCTCCAAGAAGCGCGTCCGTCAGACCCGCAAGCGCACCGAGCGCAACCGTGACCTGCGGGGCGCCGTCCGTACGACCGAGAAGCGGCTGCTCGAGCTCGTGGCCGCCGGCAAGAAGGACGACGCCCGCAAGCTGCTGCCCGAGGCCTACGCGCGCCTGGACAAGGCTGCCAAGCGCGGCGTGCTGCACGCGAACACGGCCTCGAACCACAAGTCCAAGCTCGCCCGCCGCGTGAAGTAGGAGGGCCGCCCGGCTCCCGGCCGGCGGGCCGTCCGGGGTCCTACCGGCGGGCCGAGGGCGCCGCCTGCGCCACGCGCCGCAGGGCGTGGGCCGCCAGCTCGACGTCACGGTCGGGCACGGCGTAGGAGAGCCGGAACCAGCCGGGGCAGCCGAAGCCCCGGCCCGGGACCACCAGCAGGCGCTCGGCCACGCAGTCGCGCACGAAGGCCAGGTCGTCGCCGTCGGCCCGCGGCACGCGCGGGAACAGGTAGAAGGCCCCCTGCGGCGGCACGACCTCGTAGCCCGCCTCGCTCAGCGCCTGGAGCAGCAGGGCCCGCCGACGAACGTAGGGCGTCACGTCCAGACGCACGTCGAGCAGGCCCTCCACCAGCCGCTGCTGGAGCGCCGGAGCGTTGACGAAGCCCAGGATGCGGTTGGCGAAGGTGACCGCGGCCACCAGCGCCTCGGCCTCCGGCGAGGACGGGTTCACGGCCAGGTAGCCGATGCGCTCCCCCGGGAGCGCGAGGTCCTTCGAGAAGGAGGTCACGTGCACCGTGTCGCGGTAGAGCGTGACCGGCCAGGGCACGTGCACGCCGTCGTAGGCGATCGCGCGGTAGGGCTCGTCGGAGATCAGCCACACCGGGCGGCCCTGGGCCCGGGACGCCCGTTCGAGGACGACGCCCAGGGCCCGCAGGTCGTCGGCCGGATAGACCACGCCCGTGGGGTTGTTCGGCGCGTTGACGATCACCGCCCGCGTGCGGGGGGAGAGCGCGGCGGCCAGGGCGGCCACGTTCGGGCGGAAGGCGGCGTCGGTGGCCACCACCACGGGCACCCCGCCGTGGTTGGCGACGTAGAAGCGGTACTCGGCGAAGTAGGGCGCCAGCAGCACCACCTCGTCGCCCGGGTCGAGCAGGGCCTTGAGCAGCGCGTTGAGCGCGCCCCCGGCCCCCACCGTCATGACCACGTCGGCCGGGCGGTAGGGCACGCCGGTGGCGCCCGCCAGATGCCGGGCCACCGCCGCGCGCGTGGACTCGAAGCCGGCGTTCTGCATGTAGCGGTGCGTGCCGGGCGTGGGATCGGCTGCCAGGGCCCGCAGGCGCTCCAGCACGGGCGGCGGGGGCTCGAGGTCGGGGTTGCCCAGCGAGAGGTCGGCGACCTGGTCGGCGCCCAAGCGCTGCTTGAGGCGCTGCCCTTCCTCGAACATGCGCCGGATCCAGGAGGCGCCCTCCATGGCTTCCCGGACCTGTCGGCTGAGGGCCATGCGGTCCTGTGTACCCCGACCGGGTCGGAACCTGAAACGACGACGGCAGGCGCGCCGGAGGCGCACCTGCCGTGAGGGAGCGGGCGCGGGCCGCGGGGGCGCGCGCGAACGCGGCTACTTGAGGCCGAACACGCGGTCGTAGCGGTAGAGCACCTCGAGGCACATGGCCAGGATCGCGGTGCTGTACACGCGGCCACCGTCGGCGCCCCAGGGGTCCACGGGGTCCCAGGAGCCCTTGAAGGAGCAGTAGGTGCCGTCCATGCGCTGGTTGGCCACCATCGACTTCTGCATCGCCTCGTCCCACTGCTTCCACAGGTCGCCGCCGATCTGGTAGATCGCCAGCGTCGCGTAGTACCAGTAGTACATGTCGATCGTGCCGTCGGTGG
>CAZPOZ010000442.1:0-3390 GCA_964588235.1 uncultured Planctomycetales bacterium | reverse complement strand
CCGCGATCGTCGGTCCCGACCTGGCCGCGCGCCTGCGCGACGCGACGCTGGCGCGCTGCGCCCGGGCGCGGGACGTGGCCGCGGGGCGGGGCATCCTGATCGCCGACACGAAGCTGGAGTTCGGCCTGGACGCAGCGGGCGCCCTCACGCTGGGCGACGAGATCTTCACGCCCGACTCGTCCCGCTTCTGGGACGCGAAGTCGTACGCGCCCGGCCGTCCGCAGGTCTCGTTCGACAAGCAGCAGGTGCGCGACTGGCTCGACCGCCAGGGGTGGGACCACACCCCCCCGCCGCCGGCGCTCGCGCCCGAGGTCGTCGCGGGGGTGGCCGACACCTACCGCGAGATCCACCGCCGACTCACCGGGCGGCTCCCGTAGCCCGCCTCCGGAGGCCCCATGAACCGCCCGCGCTCCCGCCGCAGCACGCCCCCGCCCGCCGCAGCCCCGCCGGCCGCCCCCCCGGCCGCGCCGGCGGCCCCGCCTCCGGGGGCGCGGCCCGCCGAGGCCGTCTCCGAGGTGGAGGTCGATCCGCGCAGGCCGGTGGTCGGGGTGGTCATGGGCAGCGACAGCGACCTGCCCATCGTGAAGGTCTGCCTGGAGACGCTCGAGGAGTTCGACGTGCCCTACGAGGCGCAGGTGCTCTCGGCGCACCGCACCCCCGAGCAGGCGCACGCCTACGCGAGCACGGCGCGCCTGCGGGGCCTTCGGATCGTGATCGCGGCCGCAGGCGGCGCGGCCCACCTGGCGGGCGTCACGGCGAGCCTGACCACGCTGCCGGTGATCGGCATCCCCATGCCCACGGAGGGGCTCGGGGGCGCCGACAGCCTCTACAGCACGGTCCAGATGCCGGCCGGCATCCCCGTGGCCACGGTGGCCATCGGCGCCGGCGGGGCCAAGAACGCCGCGCTGCTGGCGGTCGAGATCCTGGCGCTGCACGACGAGGTCCTGCACGCACGGCTGCAGGAGTTCCGGGCGGGGCTGCGGCAGTCGGTGGCGCGCAAGAACGAGCGCCTGCGTGAGCAGCTGGGCAGCGCGCGCTGAGGTCGCGTGGTCCCGGCGCGTCAGCGCCAGACCGGGTCGTCGGCGTCGCGGTGCGCGTCCCACCAGGCAACCAGGGCCCGCCGGCTGCCCGCCCCGGGGTCGGGGGTCCGGTAGGCCCCCCCGCTGAGGCGATCGACCAGCGCGTGGGCGTCGCGCTCAAGCGCCTCCGTCCAGGGCTCGTCGCCCACCCGGCCGGTGAGGACCCCGTGGAGCCGCCGCAGGGTGGCCGCCACCAGCCGGTGGCGCTCGCTGCCGTGGAGGCCGCCCAGCCCGCCCGCGGCCACGAGCAGGGGGCTGAGCACGCTCCACTCCAGAGCGCCCGCGGCCTCGATCTGGCGGGCGAGCCAGCCGGCCAGCTGCGGCGGGGGCGCCTCGAGCAGCGCCTCGAGGAGCGCCGAGCGCCACGCGAAGCCGCCCTCGACCGCGCCCCAGGGTTCGGCGCCCCGGCGCTCCTCGAAGGCGAGCAGGAGCGCGCGCGCCCCCCGGGCGTCGGTGGCGCCCAGGCAGGCGAGGGCCTCGAGCGCGATCGCCTCCCCCACCGTCTGCTCGCGCGTGCTGCCGGCGGGCGGGGCCAGGGCCGCCCGCAGCAGCAACGCCTGCGCGCGGTCGCACCAGGACGCGTGGGCCGGCGAGCGGGGCACCCCGTCCGGACGGTAGCTCGCGTAGGTGCGCCGCACGAAGCGCAGCGCGTCCAGGGCCGGGGCCAGCCGCTCGGGTCGGCGCAGCGCGAGGGCCTCCTCGAGCCGATCGAGCAGGGCCTGGGCCAGCGCGGGGACGAGCGCCGCCGCCGCCGCCGCCGCCGGCTCGGGCGGCGCGGCGGGCGCCGGCCCCGCGCCGGGGGTCACGGCGGGGGGCGCATCGACCGGCCGGGGCGTGGTGGGCCGGTACGACGCGGAGGCGCGCAGGAGGAAGAGCAGGCTCAGCGCCGTCTCCACCTCCGTCCCGCTCCAGGAACCGTCCGCGGCCTGCGCGTCGAGCAGGAGGCGTGCGCCTTCGGCGTACCAGCGCCGGCCCGCGACCGACTCGAGCCCGACGAACAGGCAGACCTTCTCGAGCGCGTAGAAGGCGTACCCCCGGCTGAAGGAGACCGGCGACCGGCTGCCGGGCTCCACGAGCATCCAGGCGGCGTGCCGCCGCAGCGCGGCCAGGGCGCGGTGGCGGGCCCCGATCCAGCGGGCCTGCTCGGAGGCCGGCAGCTGGCCGGCGAGCGCCGCCTCGGCCAGCACGAGGTCGGCCAGGCCCATGCACGTGCCGGTCGGGTACGTGGAGCAGCCCGCCGCGGCCGCCTCGGGCAGGTAGGCCCAGGAGCCGTCCGACGCCTGCGTGGCGAGCAGCGCGCCCCCGTGGGCCCGCCAGGTCGCGGGCTCGGGGCGGGCCCCCAGCAGGCCCGCGCTCCACAGCCCCAGGCAGGCGAACTGGCTCGTCGAGAGGTTCGCCACGCCCCCCGAGGCCAGCGACGCGTAGTCCCACCACCCCTGGCGATGGCCTCGCCCCAGCCGCGCCGACAGCTCCTCCGCGGAGGGGTGGGCGCGGCCGTCGGCGTGCAGCAGCAGCCCGAGCAGGCCGGCCTCGTACGTTCCCCGCACCAGCTCGCGGGTGTCTCCCGCGAGCAGGGCGTCCAGGGTCGCCTGCGCCTGGCCGACGGCCCCCGGGAGGCCCGCGTGCCGGAGCGCCAGGGTCGCGAGCAGCAGCAGGCCCGGGTGGCGGGGCTGCGCGCGGTAGCGCTGCTCCAGGAGCCCGGCCCGGGGCCGCAGCCACGCCACGCCGCGGCGGATGGCCGCGTGGATCTGCTCGCGCAGGCCCGGCTCGACCCCCGCCGTCTTGAGGCGCTGCTCGGTCTCCCCGTAGCCCTCCGCCCCCGCGCTCGGGACCGCCCCCGGCAGCAGCAGGGCGAGCACGCAGACGAGGGCGCGGCGACGCGGCACGTGCAGCCCAGGCTACCGGCTTCGCCTGGGCGTCCGGCGCGCAGCGGGGCCGCTCGCGGGGACGCCCCCCCACCGGTTGCGCAGGTCCCCCGGGAGCCCTACCATGCCTGGGTGGCCGTCCCCCCCGCCCGCCCGGCCGCCGACCCGCCGCCGGAGAGCCCGTTCTCGCTGCCGGCCGGAGAGCGCGAGCGCACCTTCGAGGGGAGCCTGCGGCCCCGGTCGCTGACGGAGTTCGTCGGCCAACGCGAGGTCGTGGCCAACCTCGACCTGGCCCTGCGGGCGGCGAAAGCGCGCGCCGAACCGCTCGACCACCTGCTGCTCTCGGGGCTGCCGGGGCTGGGGAAGACCACGCTGGCCACGCTGATCGCCGCCGCCAGCGGCACGGCGATGCACGAGGCGGCCGCGCCGACCCTGCAGCGCGCCGC
>CAZPOZ010000441.1:0-3399 GCA_964588235.1 uncultured Planctomycetales bacterium | reverse complement strand
GGTCAGCAGGTCGATCGTGACGTCGGCGGCCCGGAGGCGGACCTGGTTCCAGTCGGCCGCCCGCAGGGCCGCCTCGCGTTCGGGACGCGTCGTGGCCCGGATGGGCTCCACCATCTTGATGCGGAACGGCTCGATCAGGGTCTTCATGGGGGCCCCCGGGCGGAAGGGGGCCTCTCTCGCAAGGTGCGAGCCAAACGGCGCGGCCGTCCGGGAGGCCGGGAGGGCCTGACGGACGGGGCCCGCTGGGGGCCCGCGCGCAGCCGGGTGGGGACGGCTACGGACGGGGCTCGGGCGCCGCGGGCAGGTCGAGCTCGAGCCGGGCGCCGGGGGGGCCGACCTCGGCCACCCGGGCGCTCCCCCCGCTGGCCTCGGCCAGGCGGCGCACGAAGGACAGGCCCAGGCCGGTGCCCTGGTGCTTCGTCGTCCAGAAGGGCTCGAAGACCCGCTGGCGCTGCTCCACGGGGATCCCGGGGCCCTCGTCGGCCACCGCCAGGAGCACACGGCCTTCGCGACGCTCCACGAGGATCCTGAGACGGCCCTGGTGCCCCTGGGCCTGCGCGGCGTTCATCAGCAGGTTCGTGAGCGCCTGGCGCAGGGGCTCGGCGTAGGAGAGGGGCTGGGGCAGCGGGTCGGGGCCCTCCACGGCCAGGGTGAGGCCGGCGAAGAGGGGGTCGGAGCGGGCCAGCGCGCGCGCCGAGGCGATCACCTCGGCCAGATCCACGGGCTGGGGCGGGCCGCGGAAGGGGCGCACGAGGCGCAGCGTGTCGTCGAGCATCAGGCGCAGGTGGCTCAGGCGCTGTTGCGCGAGCGCGACGACGTCGGCGCGGTCGGCGTCGGTGCCCGGCGAGCGCAGCAGGTCGAGCGCGCTGGACAGGCTGGCCAGCGGGTTGCGCACCTCGTGGGCGAACGTGGACGAGATGCGCCCGAGGTCGGCCAGGGCCTTGAGCGTGCCCCGGTCCTCGGCCTGCTCCACCCGGTGCCAGGGGATCCAACCCAGCAGCCGCCGGCCCGGTCGCGGCGTCCACCAGACGGCCAGGGCCTCCTGGCCGGGCTCGTCCTCGACCAGCCGCCGGCCCTCGTCGGCGCCCGCGATGGCCGCCAGCGCGGCCGCGGACGGCCCTCGCCGCGCGCCCGCGCCCCCCGGGCCCTTCAGGAGCCGCGCCTCGTGGTTGAGGGGCTCCAGGCGCAGGCTCGCGGCGTCGAGCAGGAACCAGGCGTCGGCGGCCCCGCCGAACAGGTCGGCGGCGGGCTCGGTGCGCGCGACCACGGGCGGCCCGGCCGGGAGCGCCAGCACGTCGAGCAGCCGCGAGGGGTCCAGGGGCGGCGCCCAGACGGCCTGGCCTCCCTCGGCCAAGGCGCGCCGCAGGTCGCCGGCGGGGTCGGCCGAAGGCGCCGAGCCCGGAGCGGGTCGCAGGCAGAGCAGCGCCCCCGGGGCCGGGGGACGGACGGCCTCGCCGGCCGCGCCGCGGATCGTGAGGGCCACGGGCCCGGCCGCCTCGGCCGCGGGCCGAACCTCGTGGCCGGCCTGCTCGAGGAGGTCGGTGAGCGCTGCGGCCAGCACGGGGTCCAGGCGCTCGAGGGCGATGCGCATCGCGCTCAGCCTCCCTCGGGCGTGGCCAGCAGGAAGCGCACGCCCGCGCCCCCGCGCGGGGCCGGGAAGAGCGTGAGCCGTCCGCCGTGCAGGCTCGTGACCAGCTCGGCGTACGAGAGCCCCATGCCGTGCGTGGCGGCCAGCACTTCGGCCAACGTGCTCGAGCCCGCCGGCCAGCCCGGCCCCTCGTCGTGCACCTCGAGGACCAGGCCCGCGGCCGGGTCCTCGTAGGCGCTCAACGTCACGTGGCCGCCGGCGTCGTGCCGCAGGGCGTTCTCGAGCACCTCGCCCAGCGCCTGCCGGAGGGGCCCGGGCAGCACGAGCGCCGTGAGGCCCGGGGGGCGCAGCGCCAGCACGACGCGCAGCCGCGAGCGCGGGGGCAGGTCCTGCAGCACCTGCTCGACGAGCGCGTCCAGGCGGACGCGTTGCGGGGCGTCGTCCAGCGTGGCGAGCGCCGCCAGGCTACGCGCGTCGCTGCGGGAGACGCGGTGCAGCAGGTCCTCGAGCCTCGCGGCCCAGCGGGCGCGCTCCTCCTCCCGAGGGGCGCGCCGCAGCAGCTCGGCGTAGCAGGCGGCCGCGTCGAGCGCGTCGCGCGCGCCCCCCGCCACACGGCGCGCCATGCGTTCGAGCAGCAGCGTGCGGTCGCGCTGGCGGTCGGCCTGCCGCACGCGACGGGCGTAGGTGTCGAGCATCAGGCAGAGCTCGAGGTCGAGGTGCTTCTCGGCGGCGCGGGCGACGCGCTCGGCGCGGGCGGGGTCGGCGGCCAGCCTCGCCGACGCGCTGCGCCGCACGTCGGCCTTGAGGTGCGACATCGAGGTGACCATCAGGTGGGCCGGCATGCCGATGCGCATGTGCACGCGGCCGATCTCGGCGCGCGCCCGCTCGTAGGCGGCGTCGAGCGGCAACGCGAACAGCTCGTGGAACCAGGCCTTGAGCGAGCGCTTGAGGCGCAGCACGCGCGCCTCGTCGGCCAGGATCGACATCGCCACCGGGTCGGTCACCAGCCGGGCGTAGAAGGCGTCGACCCATCCGGGGACCTCGGGCTCGAGCACCGGGGCGGCGGCGCGCAACAGCGCCTCCTCCTGGGGCCCCAGGTTCAGGCTCCGGCGCACCTCCTCCAGGTGGCTCGGGGCCGTCACGGCTCGCCGCCCTCGCCGACGCCCCCGGGCAGCAGGCCGAGCTTCTGCATGCGGTAGCGCACCTGGTCGCGCGACAGGCCCAGCAGGCGCGCGGCCGCCGACTGGTTGCTGCCCGTGCGCTCGAGCGCCTGGCGCACGAGGTCGTCGATGAGCTCCTCGACCTTCAGCCCCTGGGGCGGGAGCGACCAGCCGCCGCCGGCGGCGCCCGCCACGGCGGGCTCCTCGGCCACGTCCTCGGGCCCGATCAGGTCGCTGCGGGCCAGGATCACGGCGCGCTCGATGGCGTTGCGCAGCTCGCGCACGTTGCCCGGCCACGGACGGCGGGCGAGCACGTCGAGGGCCTCCGGCGAGACGCGGATCCCGGGGCGCCCCCACCCGGCGGCGAGCTGGGCGGCGAACTCGGCGGCCAGCAGGCGGACGTCCTCGGGCCGCTCCCGGAGCGGGGGGATGCGCAGGGGCACGACGCGCAGGCGGTAGAGGAGGTCCTCGCGGAACGAGCCCGCCTGGACGAGCGAGCGCAGGTCGCGGTGCGTGGCCGAGACCACGCGCACGTCCACGTCGATCTCCTGCAGGCCGCCCAGCCGGCGGATGCGCCGCTCCTCGAGCACGCGCAGCAGCTTCGCCTGGAGCCCGGCGGCCATGTCGCCGATCTCGTCCAGGAACAGCGTG
>CAZPOZ010000440.1:0-3432 GCA_964588235.1 uncultured Planctomycetales bacterium | reverse complement strand
CCGCAACAACCCCGCGGTCGAGGGCGGCACGCCCGGCGTGAGCATCGACTTCAAGGTGATGATCCACAAGATCCACATGGGCAAGCACCTGCCCTCCGTGCTCGGCATGACCACCGACGTCGCGGGCAACCGCGTCTACGGCGCCGGCACGCCCTACAAGCTGGTGGGCTTCTCCACCACCGACGCCAGCGGCTTCGCCTTCCCCGTCTGGCCGAGCCTGAACATCGGCATGCCCCGCGACTTCGGCTACACGGCCCTGAGCGCGCCGAACAAGGCCAAGGAGGACGAGTTCGCCCGCGGCGTCGTGGCCTGCTCGAAGTGCCACGGCGATCCCGACGGAGCCGGGCCGATCGTCGCCCCCGCCCAGGGCGCGCTCCACGAGACCCAGCCCTCCCGCGCCGCCTGCGGCGCGTGCCACGACGACATCGACTGGTCCAAGCCCTACGTGGCCAACCAGGACTCGATGATCGCCAACCCGCCCGTGTGCAACACCTGCCACCCGGCGGCCACGACGGGGATCGGGCTCTACCCGGTGCGCCAGGCGCACGTGCACCCGCTGCTCAACCCGACGATCAACCCCGGGCTCAACTTCAACGTGACCGCCGTGGGCGAGGCGGGAGCGCACAACGGCGACGGCAACGTGGATCCGGGCGAGAAGCTCACGGCCAGCTTCACCCTGACCGACGACGCCGGCGTCCCGGTCGCCCCGGCGACCCTGAACAGCTTCACGGCCGTGATCGCCGGGCCGACGAAGAACTACAACCTCGTGCTCAACGCGGGCGTGCCGGCGGCGCATCCCTCGCTCGCCGCGGGCGTCGGCGGGCCGCCTCCGGTCTACACCTTCAACGTGCCCGAGGCCGTGCTGCTCGAGCGCGTGGGCCTGGACACCGGGGCCGTGGGCGAGGTGTTCGGCACCCTGCGCTCGCCGCACCTGGCCGTCACGGGCGCCACGACCACGGTCTACAACCGCACGGCCACGGGCTTCGCCGGCGCGGCCGACCCGGCCAAGCCGGCCCTGCAGGCCATGCAGAACTACATCGACGTCACCCCCGGCCAGGGGGCGAGCTTCATCGCGGGCCCGCCCGCGGCCGGCAACGCCGCGTACACGAACCTGTTCATCGTGATCGACGACGGCAACCTGGCGTCGCCCGTGGGGGCGCCGGCCTTCCCGCCGCCGCCGACGGTGACGGAGGAGTACGCGCGCATCATCTGGCGGGACGGCGACCGGCTCTGGCTGGCCAGCCCCCTGCGGGTGGGCCACGCGGCGGGCGTGAGCGTGAAGCTGGTCACGCTGACCGCGCGCACGCTCACCACGCACTACACGCTGACGGCCTCCACGGGCACGATCACCGAGGTCGCGGACTCGTTCGCGAGCCAGACGGTGATCTGCTCCTACACGTCCGACTTCATCATGCCGTCGCTCTTCCCGCCGCCGCTCAACGACAGCCCGGAGCTGGGCGAGGCCTGGGGCGAGTGGAAGGCCAAGCCGGTCGTGAAGGGGACCTACACCCTGGACCTCTACGGCTACCTGAACCGGGTCGTCAACCTGCAGGGGGAGTCGCAGACCTACCGCGGGACCTCCGTGGCCGGCGACGTGGACTTCCTGGTGATCGACCACCCCAACCCGCTCAACCCGGTGCTCGAGCCCTACGCGGTGATCTCGGCGGCCGAGAACTGCTACAAGTGCCACAACGAGCTGTTCTTCCACGGCGGCGGCCGTCGCAGCTTCGGCACCTGCATCATGTGCCACGGCGACGCCGGGGCCGAGGACCGCCCCCGCTGGGCCTCCAGCAACGGTCCCGAGACCCCGGGCACGACGATCTCGTTCCGCACGATGCTGCACAAGATCCACATGGGCGAGCACCTGACGAACGCGCTCACCTACACCGTCGTGGGCTTCGGCGGCACGGCCTACACCTACGGCGAGGTGGTCTTCCCGGCCTGGCCGCGCGGCGTGCGCGAGTGCACGAAGTGCCACGGCAACGACGCCTGGAAGGCGCCGACGAACCGCGACCACCCCACGGCCATGACCGTGCCCGCGCGCGTCTGGCGCTCGGTCTGCGGCGCCTGCCACGACTCCACGGCCGCCGCCGCGCACATCGACAGCAACACCTCGCCGGCCGGCTACGAGTCGTGCGAGATCTGTCACGGGGCCGGGCGCGACGCCGACGTGGCCAAGCACCACGGCCCGCGCTGAGCGGTGACGATCGATCGCTGCCCAGGCCCTCCCCGCCGGCGGGCGCGGGGGGCCACCGGCGGGCCGCAGCCTTCGGGCTGCGGCCCGCGTCGTTGAGGGCGGCCGCAGCCTCGGCGCCGGCGGCGTGCGCAGGGGGGGCGGCGGGGAGCTCTACACGGCCAGCAGGGGCAGCAGCCAGGGGAGCGAGGCCACCAGCAGCCAGACCCCGTGGAGCGCGGCGGTACGGACCGCGCCGCTTGGAGGCCCCGGCGGGCCGAACCCGCGGGTTCCGGCACCGGTGCGGAGCATCCCGAGGGGCATGGCGTCCAAGATATGATGTTGAGACTCACTCGCAAGAAAGGCCTGGGGGTGCGCAGCCCCGCACCCTCACCGGCCGTCCCGAGCATCCGCGCCTGCGCCTGACCTTGCCCTGGCCTCGCGGAGCGGGGGGGCCTCGCGGAGCAGGGGCGCAGCCGGCCCCGGGAGCCTCGATCCGGGCGCTCCACAGGGTCACCGTCCTGGCCCCCGCCTGCCCCCGCTACGCTCGGCCGCTCCCCGGAGGCCCCCGGGCGGCCTGAGCGCCGGCTACGCCCCGCCTGGTGAGCACGCCAGGCTCGCGCTGGGGCAGGATCCTCGCACCCCGGGGCGAGGTGACAGAATGTCAGCCCATGGCCGAACGCCCCCTGCCCCGCCTCACGATCCTGGTGGTGGAGGACGACCTCAGCCACGGCCGGGTGATCGCCGAGGTGCTCGAGGCGGAGGGCCACGCGGTGCAGCTGGCCTCGACGGGTCGGGAGGGCCTGGAAGCCCTGGCGCGGCCGGGTGTGGACCTGGTCGTGACCGACCTCCGGCTCGCCGACCGCGACGGGCTCGAGCTGGTGCGCCGCTGCCAGGAGCTGCGCGGGGAGGGACCCACGCCGCAGTCGGTCGTGGTCACGGGCTACGGCAGCGTCGAGGGCGCCGTGGAGGCCATGCGGGCCGGCGCGCTGCACTACCTGCAGAAGCCGCTGGACCTGAACCTGCTGCGCGAGGCGGTGCGCGAGGCCGCGCGCCGCATCGCGCTCGAGCGCCACAACGTCGAGCTGGCCACGGTCGTGGACAAGGCCTACGGCTTCCCCGGCATCCTGGGCCAGACGCCCGCCATGCAGCGCGTCTTCGACGTCATGAACCAGGTCGTGGAGACGGACGCGACGGTGCTCATCCTGGGCGAGTCGGGCACCGGCAAGGAGCTCGTCGCCCAGGCGCTGCACCGCTCG
>CAZPOZ010000439.1:0-3436 GCA_964588235.1 uncultured Planctomycetales bacterium | reverse complement strand
GCGCGTCCTCCCACGAGGCGGGCTTGCCCTTCACGCGGTCCTCGATGGCGCCGCCGGGCACGTACTCCATCGAGAAGAAGTAGCGTCCGTCCACCTGGCCGACGTCGTAGACCTGCACCACGTTGGGGTGGTTGAGCGCGCCGGCCGCCCGGGCCTCGTTGAGGAACTGGTCCACGAAGGCCGAGTCCTGGACGAACTTCTCGCTCAGGACCTTGAGCGCCACCTCGCGCTTGAGCGAGACCTGCTCGGCCAGGTAGACGGCGCCCATGCCGCCCTGGCCGATCTTCTGCAGCACGCGGTAGCCGCCCAGCGTCTGGCCCACGAGCGCGTCGGGCGGCAGCGCGCGGGAGGGCTCGGCGGACGGCGCCGAGCCCGGCGCGCCCGCCGGGGCCGGGGCCCCCGCCGCGGCCGGCGGGGGGGCGCCGTCCGACCCCGTGGAGCCGCCCGACCCGGCCCCCGGGGGCGCCGCCGCCGGGCTCCGGGCCGCGGGGGCTTCGAGCGGCGGGAGCGGGCCGTTGGGGGCCACCAGGGCGTCGGCGGGCCCGTCGGAGAGCACGCGCAGCACGGTGAAGCCCACGCGGATCTCGTCGCCCGCCTTGATCGGCACCTGGCGGCTCACGGGCTGGCCGTTGAGCTGGGTGCCGTGCGTGGACTTGAGGTCGCGCAGCTGGCCCTTGGGCTCGGCGCTCTCCTCGATGCGCAGCTCGCAGTGGCCCTTGCTGACCTTCATGTCGAGCACGCGGATGGCGGAGGTCGTGTCGCGCCCGATCACGTAGACCCCGGCTTCCTTCAGCCGCCAGACGCGCCCCGCGTCCTGCCCGTGCTCGACCTTGAGGCGCACGCTCACGCGTCGGCTCCCGCGGGGCCGCGCCCGCCGACCGGTTCCGAGAGGTCGAGGCCCTCGAGCACCGCGCTCCCCAGGCGCACGACGGTGGCCCCTTCCTCGACCGCGGCCTCGAAGTCGCCGCTCATCCCCATGCTCAGGCCCGCGGGCGGCTCGGCGCCCACGCCCGCGCGCACCACGTCGTCGCGCACCTCGCGCAGCGTGCGGAAGGCGCGGCGCGCCGCGGACCCGCCGCCGTCGGCGCCGGCCGCGGAGAGCGGCGCCAGCGTCATGAAGCCGATCGGCCTGAGCTGCGGGAGGTCGGCGAGTGAGGTCACGAAGGAGCGGGCCTCGGCCGGCGCGATCCCGCCCTTGCGCGGGTCGTCGGCGGCGTTCACCTGGATATATACGGGCCAGACGCGGTTCCCGCTCCGGAGGAACGGATCGAGGGCGCGGGCGAGCTCGAGGGAGTCCAGCGCGTGGAACACGTCGAACAGGGCCACGGCCCGGCGGGCCTTGTTGCGCTGGAGGTGCCCGATGCCGTGCCAGCGCCAGCCGGGGGGCGCGTGCGGGCGGCGACGCTCGGCTTCCTGCACCCGGTTCTCCGCGACCTCGTGCACGCCGGCCGCCTCGAGCGCCGCGTACAGCCCGACCGGGACCTGCTTGGTGACCACGAGCAGCTCCACGCGGTCAGCCGCCCGCGGGCTGCGCTGCCGCGCGGCCTCGATCCGCGCACGCAGCCCGGCGAGGTTGGAGGCCAGGCGCGCGACGACGGGGGGGCTCGTCGGAGGGTTCAAGCCCCGAGTGTACGACGCGGCCCGTGGCGCGGGTAGGGGGTCCACCGGGTGCGTCCGCGGGGTGGCCGTCGCCCTAAGGTGCTGGCCCCAAGGGACTTTGGCCGATCCGACCGCAGGGACGGAACGCTTGACACTGCGCCTGGAACCTCCTATAAGGTCGGGGCGAGCGGACGCACCGTTGGGCTCTCGGGCCCGCGGGACGCTCCGTTCGGTGGCGGGCAGGGCCACGCGTGAGGCTCAGAGGCGCAACGCGCCCCCGGTCCGTGCGCGTCCCCGTCGGCCGAAGCGAACCCCGCAGCGAGAACCCCATGCGCGGCAACATCTCGGTCCGGCGAGTCCTCTGCGGCGGGCTCGCCCTGCTGGCGATCCCCGCTGCGGTGCTCGGAAGCCGCCTCGGCTCCGCGCGCGCCGAGGGCTCCGACGTCCTCAAGCCTGCCCGCCCCGCGCAGGGGGCCACCACGCTGGCGAAGTTCGGCGAGCAGCAGCTCGAGCGCCTGCCGGGCGACTGGTTGATCACGCGCATGAGCCTGGGTGCCGGCCGGCCGGTGGCCGTGGCCAGCGTCTGGGTCATGCGCGACGACCTGCTCGTGGTCGAGGCCAACGGCCGCGTCACCTGCCTGGGCCGGCGCGACCTCTCCCCCCGCTGGATGTGGACGCTCTCGGGCGTGCTCGACGCCAAGCACCCGCCGAGCGAAGGCTCCGGGCACTACGTGTTCCTCACGCGGGCCGACGGCGGCCAGTACGTCGTGGACGCGCTGGGCCGTCGCAACGGGCTGCCCCCGCCCGGCTTCCCGGTGCGCCTGCCCTACGGCGTCTCCTCGGGCGTGGCGGCCAACACGAGCATGGTCTGGATCGGCTCGCTGGGCGGCCCGCGCGACAACAAGACCGTGGCCAGCGTCGAGCTGGCCACCGGCAGCCCGGGCTGGGGCTGGTACACGACGGGCATGCTGCGCGCCGACCCGCAGCTCGACCCCCGGGGCGAGACGCTGATCGTCTGCGGCGACGACGGGGTCGTCACCGCCCTGCCGGCCACCTCCTCGCGGCCCGCGAACCCCGCGTGGGTCACGCGCGGCTCGGGCGCGATCACCTGCACGCCGGCGGTCACGCCCGAGCACGTGCTCCTGGGCTCCCACGACGGCCTGGTGCGCTGCCTGGACGTGCGCACGGGCGAGGTGCTGTGGATGAAGAGCGTGGGCGAGGCCGTGCGCACGGCGCCCTGGGTGCTGGGCGGGATGGTCACCGAGGAGCGCAGCACGGGCGTCGAGGGCGCCGCGCCGCTCAAGGTCGACGTGTACGAGGGCCTGGCCTTCGCGCGCAACGTCGCCGGCACGCACTGCTTCGACCTGCGCACGGGCGACCTGCGCTACACCGACCCGGCGGGCAGCCGCCCGCTGTGCCGCGTGGGCAAGTGGCTGCTGACGGTCGACGGCGACCGTCGCGTGACGGTGCGCGACGCGTCCGACAAGTTCGCCGAGAAGGGCCGGCTCGAGCTGTCGATGTTCGACCTGCTGCCCACGAACGAGCACGACGGCACGGTGTACGGCGTGACCGCCGACGGCTACGTCGTCGCGGCCCTGCCGCGCTGAGCCCCAACGCCGCCAAGAGTGGCTCTGCGAGGCACGTGCGGCGCGCTGGAGCCGGGCGCTCGGGCCGCTTCCTCCTCCTTGCGCAGGCCTCGAGGCGCGTCGTCGTCGTCATCGGCCTTCCGCTACCGGCCCAGCGCGCCGGTTGCTTGGGCACGGCCCGCAGAGGCCATCCCTGGCCCGCATGTTGCGTGAAGCGCGCGCCGCCGGGGGACGGATTCGGCCACGGAGGG
>CAZPOZ010000438.1:0-3440 GCA_964588235.1 uncultured Planctomycetales bacterium | reverse complement strand
CGCCGTGCACGAGCACGCGCTCGCCCGGTCGCGCGTTGCCCACGTGCACCAGGCCGAGGTAGGCCGTGAGGTAGGCCACGGGCACGGCGGCGCCCACGGCCGGGTCGACGCCCGGGGGCAGCGGGACGCAGGCCCAGTGGGGCGTGCGCACGCGGTCGGCGTAGCCCCAGAAGCGCGTCACCGCCAGCACGCGCGTGCCCACGCCCAGCGACGCGGGCACCTTGGCTCCGGCCTCCTCCACCACGCCGGCCACCTCGTAGCCCGGCGCGTAGGGCACCTTCGGGGCGTCGGGGTACAGCCCCACCCGGCCCAGCAGGTCGGCGAAGTTGACCCCGGCCGCCTCCACCCGGATGCGCACGTCGTTGGGCGTGAGGCGCGGGTCGGGCAGCTCGAGCTCGGTGAAGACCTCGGGTGCGCCGAAGTGGGGGATGGCGACGGCGCGCATGGGGCGGCGGCGGGCCTAGTCGGCCTTCGCCTTGCCCTCCTTCACCAGGCGCGCCATCTCCGCGCGCGCGTGCCCTCGGCCGGTGGTGTGCGGCTGGCCCTGCTCGGTGCTCAGGCCCTCGGCGGCCTGGGCGGCCAGGTCGTAGGCGTCCTGGTGCCGACCCAGCTGCAGCAGCAGCCGATGGAGGTTGTTCCAGGCGTCGAAGTAGCCGTTGCCGGTGAGCCGGAGCGCCCGACGGTAGTAGGCCTCCGCCTTCTCCGCGTCGAAGGTGGGCTCGTAGAACTGGAACATCAGGCCCGTGTCGCTCGTGATCTGGGCCCAGCCGTAGCGCGTGGCCCAGGGGGCCGCGGCGGCCTCCTCCTCCGGGCGGTCGTCCACGATCCGGGCGGCCTCCTCGTAGAAGCGCACCGAGGCCTTGAGCACCGGCAGCCAGGAGCCGTCGCCCGGGTGGGCCCCGTACGCCTCGCGCAGGATGAACCCTGCGCTGTTGCGGACGAAGGGGTTGTTGCGGGCGGCCTTGGAAAGACGCTCGTAGTCGGCCTCGCACTCCCGGGCCGCCTTCAGGCTCGTCGGAGCGGCGCGCGTGTGCCGCGCCTGGAGCCGCCGGTCGAGCTCGTCGGCCGCCCAGACGTCGTCCGGCTCGAGCTCGAGCGCCTTCTCCAGCGCCTTGACGCCGGCCTCCTCCTTGCCCTGGCCCAGCCGCGCGCGTCCCATCAGGGTCCAGCCGCGGCCCGCCCTGGGCGAGCGCTCGAGGTAGGCGCCCAGGGCCTTCTCGGCCGCCTCGAAGCGTCCGGCGTCCAGGTGCGCCTCGCCCAGCGCCAGGTGCACGGCCGCGTTGGCCGGGCAGGCCTTGGCCGTGCGCTCCAGGGCCGCCAGGTAGCCGGGCTCGTCGCCCGTCTTGAGGGCCTTGAGGCCCCGGAGCGGGTAGGGGCTCAGGGCGTCCAGCCCGGCCGCCTTGACGTAGGCCTCCTCGGCCAGCGGCACCTCGCCCAGGTACTGGGCCGCGTAGGCCAGCTGCATCCAGCCGTCGTACCCGGCCGGATCGGCCTGCGTGGCGACCTCGAAGGCCTGGCGCGCCTTGCGGAACAGCGCCAGCGTGCGCTCGGCGCGCGGCTCCTCCCGGTAGGAGGCCACGGCCTGCTCGTAGTACAGCAGCCCGCGCCAGTAGGAGGCCGACGCCGGGGCCTTGCCGGCGAGCAGCGGATCGAGGATCGCGGCGGCCGCGTCGGCGTCCCCCTGGTTGTAGCGCACCTTGGCCAGCCCGACCTGGGCCTCGGCGTGCCCCGGCGAGAGGGCCAGCACCTTGCTGAACTGGGCCTCCGCGTCGCGCAAGGCGAACTCGGTGTACTTCGGCTCGCTCTCCGAGGGGGCGAGGGCGAGGTAGACCTCGCCCAGCAGCAGGCGCGCCTCGACCTCGCCCGCCGGCACCTTGACCAGCTTCTCCAGGTACGCCTGGGCGTCCTGCAGCGTCTCCCGGCCCAGGCGGCCCGCCAACGCGGCCCTCGCCAGGCCCAGCGCGGCCCCCCGGTGGCCGGCGTCCTGCTCGAGGACCGAGCGGAAGCCGTCGGCGGCCTCGGCGAAGCGGCGCGCGGCCAGGGCCTTCTCCGCCTCCGCGACCCCGCCGGCTGCCGCCGGCAGCGCGGCGAGGGCCAAGAGCAGCGCGACGAGCGCGCCGAAGGCGGCGCGTCGTCCGGGGGGGCGGGCACGCAGGGGCGTCATGCGGCGTCTCCGGGAGGGAACGGGCGTCACCGCCGCGACCCCGGGCGGGCCCCGCGGCGGCCGACGGGGAGAGAATCGCACAACCCGTGCCCGAGCGCCCGTTGCGGCGGGGGTCGGTGGTGTCCCCCGCGGCTGCCCCTGCGCGGGCGGCGCGCCGCTGCGGGCCTTCCACGGCGCCCCGCTTGCGGGGCGCCCGGCAGGAGCGCCATCCGGAGCCCCGCTTGCGGGGCGCCCGGCAGGAGCGCCATCCAGCGCCCGGGTGTGCGTCGGTCCAGCCTCCAGAGGACAACGTAGGACACACGACCCGGGGGTCGATGCACGACCGTCCCCGGCCGCGGTTACCGTCGCGCCGATGCAGCGTGGCAGCGCCCTCCGCGGGACGCGCACGGCCGCGGCCCCGCCGCTCCGGCCGGCCCTGCCCGCGGCGCCGCCGCTGCCGCCCGGCCCCGGGGGACCGGCTTCGGGCGCCGCCGCTGCGGCGCTGCCCCTCCCCGGAGGCCCCGTCTCGGGAGGCCCCGTCGCGGGCGCCCCTGTCCCGGGAGGCGCGGCGGCGGGGGCTCGCGTCTCGGGGACCGGCCTCTCGGGGGGAGGCTGGGCGACGGCCCTGCTGACCCTCTCGCCCGACGGCATCGCCACGCTGACCGCGGCCGGGCAGCTGAACCTGTGGAGCGTGGCCCTGGAGCGCCTGACGGGCCGCCGACGCGCCGAGGCGCGTCGGCTGGGCCTGGGCGCGCTGTTCGCCGACCCGCGGCGCGCGGCGCGCCTGGTGGAGCGCGCGCACCGCGTCGGCCGCCCGGTCTGCGCCGAGGGCGAGCTGCTCGACGTCTCGGGGCGGGCGGTGCCGGTGCGCCTGCACGCGCTGGCGCTCGAGGCGGCGGCGCCGTCCGCGCCCGCCGGGGGCCGGCCGGCCGAGGGCGGCGAGCCCGACGCCACCCTGCTCGTGGTGGAGGACCTCTCCGAGGTCCACGTCATCCGGCGCCGGCTGATCGAGACCGAGAAGCTCTCCGCCATGGCCAAGATCGCCGGCAGCGTGGCGCACGAGTTCCGCAACCCGCTCAACAGCCTGTTCCTGTCCGCCGACCTGCTCGAGGACGAGCTGGCCGGCAGCGGGGCGCTGAGCGTGAGCATCTCGCCCACGCTGGCGGCCATCCGCGAGGAGGTCGAGCGCCTCAACCAGATCATCACGCACTACCTGGCGCTCTCGAAGATCGCCAGCAGCGTGCGCGAGCGGGTCGACCTCGCGCGCCTGGCCGTGGATCTGGCGGCCGAGTGGCAG
>CAZPOZ010000437.1:0-3463 GCA_964588235.1 uncultured Planctomycetales bacterium | reverse complement strand
GCCGCGCCCCCGCAGGCACATGCCGGTCGCGGAGCTCCGCGGCGGCGTTCGAGTCGGCCCACGCCGGGCCGGGACACGCAGCGGGCAGGCCCGCCGGTCGGCGGGTGACGTAGGGAGGTCGAGATGTCGCGCGGACTCCGGGCGGTGCTGGTGGGCTTGGTCGTGGCGCTGGGCATCGCCGGGCCGCTGCTGCTCGCGTCGGTGGCGGCGTCGGGCGAGCCCTCGGGAGGGCTGACCTGGTACCGCTCCTTCGCGCAGGCGCAGGCGGCGGCCCGGGCCGAGGGGAAGCTCGTGCTGGTGGCCTCCACGCGGCCCGGATGCGGGCTGTGCGAGACGTTCCGCAACCAGACGGCGCCCGCCTGCCGCGGCGAGCTCGCGCGCGTGGCCGTGGGCTACGTGTACGACATCACGCGCCCCGAGGACCGCAGCGTGGACGCGGCGCTGCGCGCGAACCTCCCCGGCGCCAAGCTGATGCCGCTGGTGGGCTTCTTCACCCCCGACCTGGCCTGGGTGCATGGGTTCTGGGGGCGGCACGACGCGGGGCAGTTCCGCGCCGACATCGCCACGGCGGCCCGCGCGGTCCCGCGGCCAACGCTCGCCCGCCCCGTGCCGCCGGCATCCCGCCCGGCCCGTCCCCCGGCTCCGCCCCCGCCGGCCAGCGCTCCTGCGGCCCCGCGCGCGCCTGCGTGCCCGCCGCCGGCGCCCGCCTGCCCGCCGCCGGCCGACACGCACGACGAGCTCTGCCCCGGGGGACGCTGCGGCGTCCCGGGCGCCACCCCGTTCGGCGGGGAGGACGAGCTCTGCCCGGGCGGCGTGTGCCGCGTCCCGGACGCCTTCGCCGCGCCCGAGCCGCCTCGGGCGGCGGCGCCCGCCTTCCCGCCCCCCGCGCCGGCACCGGCGCCGGTACCGGCGCCAGCCCCGGCGCGCGCCCCGGCACTGGCCGCGCCCGAGGTTCGCCGCCTGGCCCCGCCGGCGGGGGAGCCGCTCCCGCGAGCCGGGGCTGAGGCCCCGCCCGCGCTGGCGACCGGGCCCCGGCCCGCCTGGCTGCCCGACGTCGCCGCGGAGAGGCGCGGCCTGGGCACCCGCCTGCAGGGCTCGCCCGACGGCGAGGCCGCGCAGCCGGTCAGCCGGCCGGGCCCGAGCCGCGCGGCCCGTCCCTCCCCGTCGGCGGCCGGGGAGCCCGCCTCCGAACGGCGCCCCCCCACGGCGCCGGCGACGACCCCTGCCGCGCCCGCGCCGCGAGCGACAGGCGCAGAGCCCGAGGCCGGGCCGGGCGCCGGCTCCACGCGGGTGGCGCGGGCCCAGGAGGCGGCCAACGCGGGCCGCTGGGGCGAGGTGCTCCGGCTGTGCGGGGGCGCGAGCGAGGGCCGGCTGGCCGTGCTCGCCGCCGCGGCGCACCGTTGGTCGCAGGACGAGCTGGAGCGCGGCCTGCGCCAGGTGCTGGCGGGGCGGCACGACGAGGCCCTGCGCACCCTGCGGGCGGTCGAGTCGGAGATGGCGGGCGATGCCGACGCCCTGGACGCGGCGCGCGGGATCGACGCGCTCCACACGGTTCGCGACCTCAGGCGTCTGAGCGACCCGAGCGGCCCGCTGGCCACGGCGCTGCGGCGCAACAAGTACGAGGAGCTGCGGGGCTCGCGCTGGGCGCGGCTGTTCACCGTCCAGGGCTGAGCGCCCGCCCCGGGGGCGGCCTCGCCGCTGCGGGCTTCCCACGGCGCCCCGCTTGCGGGGCGCCCGGCAGGCAAGCCCTCCAGCGCCCCGGTGGGCCCCAGTCCAGCGTCCAGACGGCGAAGGAGGGCACTGCCCGACGTCCGGGGTTCGGGCCCGCCTGTCCGGGGGGCGTGCACAATGGGAGGCAGGGGCCGCGCCTGAGCGCCGGGCCCGTTGCGGAAGGACCGCCCATGCAGGTGTGTCGAGGGTTGGTGGTTGCCCGGTCCGCGCGGCACGCAGGCTCGCGCGAGCGCGCACGTCGCGGCGGGGCCGGCCTGCGCGCGCGGCGGGGGGCGGTCCTGCCCCTGCTGCTGGCGGCCTGCTGGCTCGCCGGGACGCCGGAGGGGGCCCGGGCCGAGCCGTCGGGTGGGGCGCACCCCACCCTGGACGACGGCGGCGTCCTGCGATGGCACGTCACCTATGCCGCGGCGCAGCAGGCGGCGGCGCCCGCGCGCCGCGCGGTGCTGGTCGTGCTGGGCCGGGCCGACGACGAGGCCACGCGCGCGCTGATCACCCGGGTGATCCCGGACGCGCGGGTGCGGGCGCGGCTGTCGGCGCTCTGCGTGGGCTTGGCCGTGGACGACGCGCGCCCCGACCCGGGGGTGCGCACGCTGTTCCGGCGCAACCTGCCCGAGGGCGGCCTGCCGGCCGTGGCGATGCTCACGGCGGAGGGGCGCTGGCTCACCGGGTATCGCGGGCCCACGGCGGTGGAGACCTTCCTCCAGCACGTGGCCTTCACGGAGGGGCAGCTGGGCCGCGGCGGGGTGCCCGGGCCGGGCCCTGGGGGCACGCCCGACGGGGCGCTGCCGCCCCCCGAGGTGCGGCCGGCGCGTCCGGCGGCGCCGCCGGCCCTGCCCGACGCGGGCGCCGAGCGCGAGCGGCTGCCCACGACGCTGGTCGGCTCCCCGGACGGGGCGCCGGCCGCGGTCGGCCCCTCGGGCGCTGCGCCCGCCCCGGTGCTGCGGCCCGGGCTGGGCGAACCCGCGGTCGAGCGTCGTCCGGGGGGGGTGGCTCCCTCCTCGCCCCCCACGACCGACGGCCGCTGCTCGTCGGTGCTGGTCCGCACGGCGGCCGACGTGGCCGCGGCCCGGCGCGCGGCGGAGGCGGGGCGCTGGAGCGAGGTGCTGCGCCTGGCCCGCGGCTCGGAGGACCTGCGCCTGCTGATGCTCGAGCGCGAGGCGCGGGCCTGGGCCCAGAGCGAGCTCGAGCGCTGCCTGGGCGAGGCCCTGGCGGGACGGGGCGAGGCGGCGCTCTCGGGCCTGCGCCGGGTGCAGTCCGAGCTGGGCGACGAGCCGCTGGGGATCGACGCGGCGCGCGGCTACGAGGCGGTGGCCGACCGCCTGAGCCTGGACCAGCTGGCCGACCCGCGGGGGGTGTTCGCCGAGACGCTGCGCCGCAACCGCTACGACCAGCTGCGCGGCAGCCGCTGGGCCCGCCTCTTCCAGCCCGCCGCGCCCTGAACGCGGGTCACGGGGGGGCGTCCCCGGCTGAGCGACGCAGCCCCCCGGCGCCTCAGGCGCCTCAAGCCCGGACCGCCTCGATCAGCTCGCGCACGCCCTCCACGCGCCCGAAGGGCACGCTGACCTGCACGCCCTGCACCCGGTCCCGCACCGCCGCGATCATCTCGCGGGCGATGTCCAGCCCCGTGCGGCGCTGCGACTCGGCGTCGGGCGCCGC
Organism: uncultured Planctomycetales bacterium; assembly: GCA_964588235.1. GTDB lineage: Bacteria > Planctomycetota > PLA2 > PLA2 > JAEUHO01 > CAZPOZ01. Next base: position 76 of record CAZPOZ010000437.1, on the reverse strand, counting down.
CGCCATGCGCTCCATCACCGCGTCGGCCACCTTCACGCCGGGCACCTCGGTGGCCAGGAACTCGGCGTTCTTGAGG
>CAZPOZ010000436.1:0-3463 GCA_964588235.1 uncultured Planctomycetales bacterium | reverse complement strand
TGCTGCTGGGGGCCACCCTGCTCGGCGCCCTGCCCTTCGTCCTCTTCGCCCCGCTCGGCCCCCTGCTGCGGCGCGTGCTGCGCGCGCGCCTGCGGCGCCGGCTCGAGCTCGCCGCGGCCCGTCCCGCCGCCGCCGCGCGCCCCGTGCCGCCGCCCTGCGCGGGCTGGTCGGGCCGCACGCTGTTCCTCGTGGCCGGCGAGCCCTCGGGCGACCGCCTCGTGGCGCCGGTGGTGGCCGCGCTCCGGCGGCGGGCGCCGGGGCTCGTCGTCCGGGGCTGGGCGGGGCCGGCCTCGGCGGCCGCGGGCGCCGCCCTGGACCGCGACCTCACGCCGCACGCCGTGATGGGCGTGCTGCCCGTGCTGCGCACCCTGCCCACCTGGTGGCGGCTGTGCACCGAGTTCCTGGCGCGGTTGCGGCAGGAGCCCCCGGACCTGCTGCTCACCGTGGACTTCCCCGGGCTCAACGGGCGGCTGGCGGCCTGGGCCCGGCGGCGGGGCGTGCCCACCGTGCACCTGGTGGCCCCCGCGGTCTGGGCCTACGGGCCCTGGAGGCTCGGCCGCTGGCGACGGTCGCTCACGCGGCTCCTCGCGCTGTACCCGTTCGAGCCCGCGCTCTTCGAAGGCTCGGGCCTCCTGGCCGAGCACGTCGGGCACCCGCTGTTCGAGGCGCCGCTGCCCCCGCCGCGCACCCCCGAGCGCTGGCCGGGCGGGGGCCCCGTCACGCTCGAGCTGCTGCCGGGGAGCCGGCGCGGCGAGGTCCTGGCCCACGTGCCCCCGTTCGTCGAAGCGGCCGCGGCGCTGGCCGCGCGCCTCTCCGAGGCGCACGTGGTGATGCGCCTGGCGCGCGAGGAGCACCGCGCCCTGGCCGAGCGCGCGCTCCTGCGCGCGCGCGCGCGGCGCGAGCGCCTGCGCATCGACGTCGGCCCGCAGCCGCTGCCGGCGCCGCTGCTCTCCGCGTTGGCCGCCAGCGGCACGGTGACCGCCGAGCTGGCCTCGGGCCTCGTGCCGCACGTGGCCGCCTACCGCGTGCCCTGGCCCGCCCGCGTCGGCGCCGAGCTGGGCCTGACGGCGCCGTTCGTGTGCCTGGTGAACCTCGTGGCGGGCCGGCTGCTCGTGCCCGAGCACCTGTTCACGCGGCGCGGAGCCTCGGCGCGCCTCACCCGCTCGTGGGCCGGCGTGGCGCTGAGCGAGGAGGCCTGGGCCCGCCAGCGCGCGGGCCTGGGCGCCGTGCGGGAGCGGCTCGAGGTGCCCGCGGTGGCCGAGCGCATCGCGGACGCCGTGCTCAGCGTGCCCCCGCGACGCTGAGCTCGCCGGCGGGTCCGCCCGGGAGCCCGGCCGGCGGGCCCGCGTAGAGCAGGCGGCCACCGGCCTCGCCGGGCCCCGGCCCCAGCGCCAGCACGTGGTCGGCCGCCGCGATCAGCTGCGCGTCGTGCTCCACGGCCACGATCCCGTGGCCGGCGGCCACCAGCCGTTCCAGCACCGTGAGCAGGTGGGACACGTCGTCGGGGTGCAGGCCCGAGGCCGGCTCGTCGAGCAGGTACAGCGTGGGCGCCGTCCCTCCCCGGGCCAACGCCGCAGCCAGCCGCAGGCGCAGCACCTCGCCCAGCGAGAGTCGCGAGGCCGGGCGCCCCAGCGGCAGGTAGCTCAGGCCCACCTCGGCGGCGCTGCGCAGCGCGGGCCCCACGCCGCGCAGGTCGCGGAAGGTCGCTGCGCCCTCCTCGACCGTGAGCGCCAGCACGTCGGCGATCGACAGCCCCTTCACCCGCACCGCCTCCGTGTCGGGGGCGTAGCGCCGCCCGGCGCAGGCCTCGCAGGGCACGTGCAGCTCGGGCGCGTCGCGCAGCACGTTGGGGCTCTCGCCCGTGCCGCGGCAGGGCTCGCAGCGCCCGCCGGGCACGCCCAGCGAGAAGCGCCGCGCCCCCCAGCCCCGGGTGCGGGCCTCGAGGGTCTGGGCGAGCACCTCGCGCAGCGGCTCGAAGGCCCGCAGCAGCGAAAGCGGCATCGCCCGCGGGTGGCGCACGGCGCGCGCGTCGGAGGCGCTCACGGCGGCGAAGGCCGAGGCGCCGGCGAGGCGTCCGCGGGCGCCGGCGGGCAGCGGCGCTCCGGCCGCCAGGCGCGCCAGCAGGTCGAAGACCAGCGTGTGCTTGCCCGCGCCGCTCACGCCGACCACGCAGGTGAGGCCGACGGCCGGGAAGGCGGCGCCGACCCCCTGGAGCGTGCGGAAGGACAGGCCCTCGAACGACACCCAGGCCCCCGGGCTGCGCGGCGCCGCGCGCGGCGTCGGCGGCGGGCGCGCCAGCGCGCGCGCGAGCGCGCTCGTCCCGGCGGCCACCTGCGCGGGCGAGCCCTGCGCGACCAGGGCGCCGCCGTCGCGCCCGGCGCCCGGCCCGAGCTCGACGACGTGGTCGGCGGCCCGCACCGAGCGCAGGTCGTGCTCGACGCTGAGCACGGTGCTGCCTTCCTCGACCAGCGCGCGCAGGCGGCGGCGCACGGCCTCGCGCTCGGCCGGCGCGCAGCCGGCCAGGGGCTCGTCCAGCACGTACAGCAGCCCGCTGATGCGCGCGGCGCAGGCGGCCGCCAGCCGCACGCGCCGCAGCTCGCCCCGCGCCAGCTGCTCGGCGGCCTTCCCCAGCGGCAGGTACGACAGGCCCAGCTGCCCGAGGAAGTCGAGCCGGGCCCGGAGGTCGTCCAGGGCGGGCCCGCCCTCCGCGGGCAGCGCGGCGCGCAGGCCCGGCTCGGCGAGCCAGGCCCCGAGCGCCCCGGCGGGCGCGCGCTCGACTTCGGGCAGGGTGCGCCCGGCCAGCCGGGCCGCCGCGCCGTAGGGCGCCAGCCGCGACGCTCCACAGGGTCGGCAGGGCGCGGGCGGCGCCAGCGGCTCCTGGACCCCGCCCCGCCCCGCGCCACGACCGGCGCGGCGCGTGGCGCGGCCCCGGCCCCGCGGCGTGCCGTCGCCGGGGGCGGCAGGCGCGGGCGTCGATCCGCGCCCCCGGCAGGCGGGGCAGGCCCCGTCGGGGTGGGTGTGCGAGAGCCGCTGCGCCGTGAGCGGCGGGTAGGCCTGCTCGCAGGCCCCGCAGGCGGGGCGGGTGGCCAGCGTGGCCTCCTCGGGGGCGGCGCCGGGGCGCTCCACCTGCACGCGGAAGAGGCCGGCTCCGGCGGCCAGGGCCGCGTCCACGGTGTCGCGCAGGCGTTCGTCCAGCCCGGGCCGCACGCCGAGCCGATCGAGCACCACGTCCACGGGGGCGTCGTCCGGCACCTGCTCGCGCTGCACGTCGTTCAGGCGCGTGGGGGCGCCGCCGCCCACGCGCACGCGGACGAAGCCCGCCCGCTCGGCGGCCTCGAGGGCCCCGCGCCCGCGCCCCTGCCGCACCAGGACCGTGAGCCGGGTGCCCTCGGGCAGCGCGGCCAGGGCCGCCACGAGGCGGGGCCGCGGCTGGGCGGAGAGCGCGGCGCCGCACGCCGGGCAG
>CAZPOZ010000435.1:0-3466 GCA_964588235.1 uncultured Planctomycetales bacterium | reverse complement strand
GGCTGGGCGAGCGGGAGCGGGAGCGCACGCTGCACGCCAAGGCCCTGCTGCTGGCCGAGCTCGCGCGCCCGAGCCTCAAGGGGCCGGTCGATCCCGGCCTGCAGGCGCGCGTGCGGTCGCTGGGGCGGGAGGGCGTGGCGCGTCTGACCGTGGTGCGCGCCGACACGCTCGTCATCGCCGACTCCGAACGCGAGGATCTGTCCAGCGTCATGCCGCACGGGCTCGAGCGCGAGGAGCTGCGTCGCGCGCTGGCGGAGCCCTACGGGGTGGCCCGGCGCCTGAGCGAGACCTCCCGCCTCGAGACCGACTACCTCGCCGTGCGCGTGGAGGAGGAGGGGCGGCTCCTGGGCTTCGCGCGCGCCGCCCGGCCGGTGCACGACAGCCGGGCCGACGCCGAGCGCGTGCGCTGGCTGGTGGCGACGGCGGCCGGCGCGGCGCTCGCGGTGAGCCTGGCGGCCGCCTGGCTGCTGGCGCGCCGCGTGACCGGGCCCCTGCGCTCGCTCACGGAGGCCGCCACGGCCATCGCGGCCGGCGACTACGACCGTCGCGTGCGGGGACGGGGAGCCGCGGAGGTCTCCGAGCTGGCCCAGGCCTTCAACGGCATGGCCCAGGAGCTGCGCACGCGCATCGAGTCGGTCACCCACAAGCAGCGCGAGCTGGAGGCCATCCTCGGGGGCATGGTGGAGGGCGTGCTGGCCGTGGACGCCGCCGAGCGCGTCGTGCTGATGAACGAGGCCGGGGGCCGCATCCTCAACCTGAGCCCGGCCGAGGCGACGGGCCGGCCCCTCTGGGAGGTCGTGCGGCTGCCCGAGGTCTCGGAGACCCTCGCGGCCGCGCTGCGCGAGGGCCGGCCCCGCAGCAGCGAGGTCCGCCGCGTGGAGCGGCCGCGCGACCGCGTGCTGCGGCTCCACGCCTCGCCCCTGGCCTCGTCCACGGGCGCCATGCGCGGCGCCGTGCTCGTGCTGCACGACGTCACCGAGCGGGCGCAGCTCGAGCAGGTGCGCCGCGACTTCGTGGCCAACGCCTCCCACGAGCTGAAGACGCCGATCGCGGCCATCCGCGGGCTCGTGGAGACGATCCTGGACGACGATCAGATGCCCCCGGCGACGCAGCGCCGCTTCCTGGGCAGCATCCAGGCGCAGGCCGGGCGGCTCGGCGACCTCGTCGAGGAGATGCTCGCCCTCTCGCGCCTGGAGGCCCAGGGGGCGCTCCTGCCCCGGGGCCCGCTCGACCTCCGGCTGCCCGTGGGGGAGGCGCTCGACGCGCTGGCCCCGCTGGCCCGGGAGCGGCGCATGGAGCTCGTGGAGCGGCTCGGCCCGGATCCCGTGACCGTCCTGGGCGCCCACGAGCCCCTCCGGCGCGTGGCCGCCAACCTCGTGGACAACGCGCTCAAGTACACGCCCCCGGGCGGGCACGTCACCGTGCGCGTGCTCGCCGAGGCGGAGGCCGGCGTGCTCGAGGTGGAGGACGACGGGCCCGGGATCCCGCCCGCGGAGCGCGAGCGCATCTTCGAGCGCTTCTACCGCCTGGACAAGGGCCGGGGCCGCGACACGGGCGGCACGGGCCTGGGGCTGGCGATCGTCAAGCACCTGGTGTCGGGCCTCGGGGGGACCATCGCGGTGGAGGACGCGCCGGCGGGCGGCAGCCTCTTCCGCGTGCGCCTGCCCGTGGCGGCGGCCCCTCCCGCCTGACCCGGACCGTCACCCGCAGCGCCACCAAGCTCGTCGATGCGAGGCACGTGCGGCGCGCTGGAGCCGGGCGCTCAGGCCGCTTCCTCCTTCGCGCCCCGCTCGGCTGGCGCCCGCCTCCAGCGCCGCACCGCAAGCCGTCCTGCGTGGGTGGGGCGGGGGAGGGGAACGTTCGCGCGTGGGTGGCCTCTCCCCCTGGGGGGCGCGACCGTCACCCGGGGGTCATGGCCCGGCGCGCGGGCGGGCCGACCGCCCCCCTCCTCGCCGGCCGTTCACCCCGTCTTTACACGACCTTCTCGGCCGCTCCCTACCGTCCGCCCATCCCAATCACGGGAGGGAGCTCGAGCCATGGTTCGACGTCTGGCAGTCCCCGTCACCGCCCTGGCCTTGGCGGCCTTCGCCTTCGCCGGCGCGGCCCGCGCCGACGACGGCGGCGACGTGAAGAAGCTCGTCAAGGACGAGATCAAGGCCTACATGGACAAGAAGAAGGAGGAGGACACGAAGGACCACGTGTTCAAGGCCAAGTGGAAGGACGGCCTCTCCTTCGAGACCCCGGACAAGAAGTTCACGATGAAGATCGGGGGCCGCATCCACCTCGACACGGTCTTCACCGACGCAGAGGACGTGCCCCAGGGCCCCAAGCCGGGCCTGGCCGACGACTTCGACAACGCGACCTACTTCCGCCGCGCTCGGCTCTACGTCTCGGGCGACATCACCCCCTACGTGGACTACAAGCTGCAGCTGGACTTCGCCGACCCCAGCGACGGCAAGTTCCGGGACGCGTACATCACGATCAAGAACCTGAAGGACTGCATCGGCTGCTGGGCGCCCAGCATCCGCGTGGGGCACCAGTACGAGCCGATCGGGCTCGAGACGCAGTCCTCGTCCAACCACAACGCCTTCATCGAGCGCTCGCTCACCACCGCGCTGCACCCCGAGCGGCAGATGGGCCTGAACTTCCTGGACAGCTTCTGGAAGGAGCGCGCGACGGCCCAGCTGGGCGTGTTCTCCACGACGGCCGACAGCGACGACGACGACGGCTTCGCGCTGTGGGACGAGGACGAGGCCGACGGCGGCTACGCCTTCTCGGGCCGCTTCACGATCGTGCCCTGGGCCCAGGACACCTGCCGCTTCCTGCACGTGGGCGTCGGGGCCTCCTACCGCAACCCGCACGAGGTGCGCTACCGGGCCCGTCCGGGCCTGGGCCGCGGGCCCCGGACGATCGACACGCTGGCGATCACCCAGGCGCACGCGCTCGAGGAGATCACGCTGGTCAACGCCGAGCTCGCCTTCGTCTACAACTCGCTGCACCTGTCGGGCGAGTACACGCTGGCCAACGTCTCCGCGACCGGCAAGGGCGACCCGACGTTCAGCGCCTGGTACGTGCAGGCGGGCTGGTTCCTGACGGGCGAGAGCAAGGCCTACAACTTCAAGGGCGGCACCTGGGGCAACAACAAGCCCTGCTGCAACTTCCTGAGCAACGAGTGCTGCTGCTGGGGCGCCTTCGAGCTCGTGGCCCGGCTGGACACGATCGACCTCAACGACGGCACGATCACCGGCGGCGAGATGACCAACATCGCCGCGGGCCTGAACTGGTACCTCAACCCGAACACGCGCGTCATGTTCAACGTGATCTTCAGCAACACGGAGAACCGGAGCAGCGACGGCATCGTGCTGGCCGACGCCGACGTGACCTCCTTCCTGATGCGTTGGGACGTGCACTTCTAGCCCGACCTATTCGTGAAGCGCGCGCCGAGCAAGGGGCGACCTGCCTCCAC